>NZ_MQWD01000001.1:0-4979 GCF_002283365.1 Rubrivirga marina
GGCGTCCCGGGCTACTACCCGGCCGCGAACCCCCCGAACCTCTGGACGGCCTACGACGCCGTCGCCGCCGACTGGGTCGTCTCGGCCGGGACCGGCGAGGCGCTCGAGCCCGGCCGGGCCTTCCGCTGGCGGATGTACGACCGGAACGTCGGCAACCCCGACGTCTCCCGGTCGGTCGAGCTCCCGTTCACGCTCTCGACGACGCTCCCGCCGAACACGGCCGACGTGACCGTCGAGCTCCAGACGGGCGGGTCCCGGTTCAACTACCTCGCGAACCCGTTCGGCGTCGCGCTCGACGTGACGGGGGTGTTCGGGTGGCCCGGCGGCGAGAACGTGGCCCCGATCTTCGGGGTCGAGGTCTACGACGAGCTCGCCGCGTCGTGGGTCGCCCCGACCGGGCCGATCGCGCCCTGGGAGTCGTTCCGGGTCCGGGCCAAGGGCCCGCTCGTCAACGGCGACCCCCGGACGCTGACGATCCCGTACCCGGCGGCCCCGCCGGTCGCCTCGGCCCGTGAGGCCGCCGAGGCGCTGACGGCCGTCGACCGCGCCTCCGACGTCGCGCGCCTCCCGTTCACGGTCTCGGGCCGGACGGCCGACGGCGGCCGCCTCGCCGGCTCGTTCGCCGTCGCGTTCACCGACGCCGCCCGGGCCGCGCTCGACGACCACGACGCCCCGGCGACGGCCCCGCTCGCCGAGGCGGCCCTCACGGCCGGCGCCCGCGTCGGCGCCGGGCTCCTCGCCGTCGACGCCCGGCCGTTCGCGGCCGGCGAGGTCCCGCTCGCCCTCGACGCCCGCGGGGCCGCGCGGACGATGACGCTCCGGTGGGACGCCAGCGCGCTCCCGGCCGGGCTCCCCGTCGCGCTCGTCGACCTCGCGACGGGCACGGAGGTCGACGTCCGGGCCCGGACCTCGTACACGTTCGACGTCGCCGAGCGGGCGGCGCGGACGGAGGCCGAGCTCGACGGGGCCGGCGAGCTCGCCGACCCGTCGGGGGCCACGGACCGGTTCGTCCTCCGGGTCGGGGCGGCCCCGGCCGACGCCGGGTCCGTCGGGGCCCTCGAGGTGACGGCCGTCGCGCCGAACCCGTCGAGCTCGACGGCCCGCGTCGCGTTCGCCGTCCCGACGGGGGGCCGGGCCCGCGTGTCGGTCGTCGACGTCCGGGGCCGGGAGGTCGCCGTGTTGGTCGACGGGGTCGTCGCGGCGGGCCGGCACGAGGCGGTCCTCGAGTCGGCCGGGCTCGCGGCGGGGGTGTACCTCGTCCGGGTCGAGGCCGGCGGGCGGGTCGCGACGCGCCAGGCCGCCGTCATCCGGTAGCGCCGAGAGGCCGCCTCTCCCCCGAGCCTCCGCGCCCCAGTCCCCCCCAGTGGGTGGCTGGGGCGCGGCGCGGTCAGGCCCACCCGTTGAGCCTCGGGCACTCACCACATGACAAACTGCGAGAAACAGAACAGGGAATCTGTAGCGCAACGGATCGGCGCGCGTGAACGGGTTTCATGGAAGGGCAGATTTGTCAGATCACTATTCTGCCGTTAGCCTTTCTCTGCGTCTCCGAGCCGCTCCCCCCCGCTCTTCCGGCCACCGAGCGAGGATGTCTATTTACCCACCCGGGGGCTGGTAGCGGTTCCATGCACGGTCCCAGAGCTCGGGCGCCGAGAGAGGCTGGAAAATGTGGGGTTGAGGCCTTCGCGGATTGTTCAACCCCGATATATTCGCAGCGCAGTGGCCCATCCGGCTGGCCGCGGGCGTCGCCGCGGCCCGGTCGGACCCGTCCGATCATCCTCCCCCTGGGCTTCCATCCATCCCCAACCCATGTCACGACTCCTACTTGTCAGCGCCCTCGCGCTAGGACTGGCGACGTCCGCGTACGCCCAGTCCTCTTCCCTGTCGCCGAGCGCCGAACGTGCGGCGCTCGACTACCTCCGTGCCGAGGCGCCGTCCATGGCGCTGTCCGCCTCGGACGTGAGCGACCTCGTCGTCGCCTCCGGCCACCGGAGCGCCCTGAGCGGCATCAACTACGTCTACGTCCAGCAGCGCCGCGGGGGCATCCCCGTCGCCGGGGGCCTCGTGACCGTGGCCGTGAACGGCCAGGGGGAGGTGGTCCACGCGGCCGGCTCGCTCGTCCCGGACCTTAACGCCTCGTCGACGACCAGCGTCACCTCGCTGTCGGCGTCGCAGGCCGTCGAGATGGCGGCCGCGCTCGTCGGCACCGCGGGCGTTCCAACCTCACCGATCGAGGTTGAGTCGGGCCCGACGCGCCGCACGTCGTTCGGCCAGGTGGCCGGCTACGACGTCACGGCCCAGCTGACGTACGTCCCGCGAGGCCGCTCGGTCGCCCTCGCGTGGGAGGCCCAGGTCCCGACGAAGGACGCCGATCACCTCTGGGTCGTCCGCCTCGACGCGGCGACCGGCGCCGAGCTCTCGCGCCACGACCTCGTCGTGAACGACGCGTGGGGCCGGCCGAGCTCGCACGCCCACCCGTCCGAGGCGGCCGACGCTCCGGCCTCGATGGCGCCCTTCGTGGCGACCGTCCCGAGCCCGAACCTCGCCGCCGCGACGACGCCAGCGGACGGCTCGAGCTACCTCGTCTACCCCATCCCCTACGAGAGCCCGATCCACTCGCCGACGGTCCCGCCGGCGGACGGCCGCGTGACGGTCGACGAGCCCGCTGACGCCACGGCTTCGCCGTACGGTTGGCACGACACGGACGGCGCCGCCGGCGCCGAGTACACGATCACGTGGGGCAACAACGTCCGGGCCTACCAGGACCGGAACGACGACAACACCGGCGTCGCGGGCGACTCGCCGGACTGCGGCGCGGGCCTCGACTGCGTGTTCCCGATCGACCTCACGCAGGCGCCCTCGACGTACACGTCGGCGGCGACCGCGAACCTGTTCTACTGGAACAACATCATCCACGACGTCCTCTACCACTACGGGTTCGACGAGGCCTCGGGCAACTTCCAGGCGAACAACTATGGCAACGGCGGCCTCGGCAACGACTACGTCCGGGCGGAGGCCCAGGACGGCGCCAACGTCGGCAAGTCGAACAACGCCAACTTCGGCACGCCCTCCGACGGCTCCCCGCCGCGGATGCAGATGTTCGAGTGGACGACGGCCACGCCGCGCCTCGACGGCGACCTCGATGCCGGCATCATCATCCACGAGTACGGCCACGGCGTCTCGAACCGCCTCACCGGCGGCCCGGCCAACGTCGGCTGCCTCAACAACCCGGAGCAGATGGGCGAGGGCTGGAGCGATTACCTCGGCCTCATGCTGACCCAGCAGGTGGGCGACACCGGCCCGATGGGCCGCGGCATCGGCACGTACGCGCTCAACGAGCCGACGACGGGCCCCGGCATCCGCCCGGCCCGGTACTCGACGGACTTCGGCGTGAACGCCTTCACCTACGGCGACATCGGCGGACTCGCGGTCCCGCACGGCGTCGGCTTCGCGTGGGCGACCGCCCTCTGGGAGATGACGTGGGAGCTCATCGACGCCTACGGCTACGACCCCGACGTCTATGACGCCACCGGCGACGCGGGCAACCAGATCGCCCTCGCCCTCGTGATGGAGGGGATGAAGCTCCAGCCCTGCTCGCCGGGCTTCGTCGACGGCCGCGACGCCATCCTCGCTGCCGACGCCGCGCTCTACCCCGACCCCGGGGCCCCGGGCCGCGGCCTCCACTACGACGAGATCTGGGCCGGCTTCGCCCGCCGCGGCCTCGGCTACTCGGCAGACCAGGGCTCGTCCACCTCCACGACGGACGGGACGGAGGCCTTCGACACGCCGATCGTCGCCGGCGCCGTCGAGATCTCCCCGACCTCGCTCGCGTTCAACCTGACGCCGGGCGGCACGTCCAGCAGCGAGGTCACGATCTCGAACACCGGCGCGCCGGGTGACGGCGACGTCCAGTACACCGCGTCCATCACGCGCCTGGACCAGCCGGAGGAAGATGGCTTCGGCGCCGGCGGCCCGGACTCGTTCGGGTACGCCTGGATCGACTCCGACGAGCCGGGCGGCCCGGCCGTCGACTTCCAGGACATCTCGGGCACCGGCACGGCCGTGACGTTCACGCCCGCCGGGTCCTTCCCCGCGGCCGACGAGGGGTACGCCGACGTGGCCCTCCCGTTCACGTTCCCGTTCTACGGCGCCGACAAGTCGACCATCCGGGTCTATTCGAACGGGTTCGCCACGTTCTCGTCAGCCGTCGGCGACACCTACACCAACCCGAGCAGCTTCCCGGGCGCGAGCGGACCGACGAACGTCAACGACGTGATCGCCCCGTTCTGGGACGACCTCGACGGAAGCGTCGGCGGGGCGACCTACACCGGGACGCTCGGCGACGGCCGGTTCGTGATCCAGTGGGACGGGGTCCCGCGGTTCAGCGAGCCCGGCTCGGCCATGACGTTCCAGATCCTCCTCTCGGCCGACGGGCTCATCGAGTTCCAGTACGAGACGATGACCGGGACGGTCACGAGCGCCGCCACCGGCCTCGAGAACGCTGACCAGACGATCGGCCTCGAAGTCGCGGCCAACGAGGCGTACGTCGCCTCGAACAAGGCCGTCCTCTTCTACAGCCCGATCCTCTGGGCCTCGGTCGCCCCGACCTCCGGGACGATTGATGAGGGCGCCTCGGACGACGTCACGGTCTCGGTCGACGCCACGGAGCTGCCGGCCGGCATCTACACGGCCGACCTGACGATCGAGACGAACGATCCCGACGCGCTCATCACCGTCGTGCCGATTAGCCTCACGGTGGCCGACGACGGGTCGATCTCGATCGTGGTCGAGGGCGCCCGCGGGATGCGGTACCTCGGGGCCCCCGCCGTCGGCGTGACCGTCGACGACCTCGCCGCCCAGAACCTCGTCCGCGGCGTCCCGGGCTACTACCCGGCCGCGAACCCCCCGAACCTCTGGACGGCCTACGACGCCGTCGCCGCCGACTGGGTCGTCTCGGCCGGGACCGGCGAGGCGCTCGAGCC
>NZ_MQWD01000001.1:1102747-1106138 GCF_002283365.1 Rubrivirga marina
GGGGGCGTCGGCATCAGGGGCGGTCGCGCTGGCGGTAGACCTCGGCGAGCACGGCGGCCACGGCCCCGTAGAGCGCCTCGTCGATAAAGGCGCCCTCGTCGACCGTCGCGTGGAGCGCCCGCGCGAGCGGGACGTCCTCGACGGTCGGGACGCCGTGCTCGGCCGCGAGCGCCTTGATCCGGAGCGCCCGCTTCCGCATGCCCTTGACGAGCACCTTCGGCGCGAAGCCCTCGGCGGCGTCGTACTTGAGGGCGACGGCGTAGTGGGTCGGGTTCGTGACCACGACGTCGGCCTGGAGCACGGCGTGGTCGAGGCGGGGGCCGAGCGCGCGCTCGCGGGCGATCTGCTTCCGCTTCCCCTTCAGGTGCGGGTCGCCCTCGGACTCTTTCGCCTCGTCCTTGACCTCCTTGTGGGTCATCTTGAGGTCCTGCGTGTGCTTCCACTTCCCGAAGGCGTAGTCGACGCCGGAGAGGAGGAGGAGCGCGAGGAGCATCTGGGCGAGGAGCCCGAGCGTCCACCCGCCGGCCGAACGGAAGGCGACGTCGAGCGGGACCGTGTGGAGCACGAGGATCTCGGGCAGCCACGCCTTCAGCGCGAGGTACACCACCGGCCCCACGATCACGACCTTCGCGAGGGCCTTCCCCAGCTCGAAGAGGCCCTTCGTGGAGAACAGCCGCTTGGCGCCCTCGGCCGGCGAGATCCGGCTGCCCTTCGGGCGGAGCGGCTTGGCCGAGAACGTCCACCCGCTCTGGAGCACGTTGGTCCCGAGGGCGACGACGAGGAGCGCGGCGAACAGCGGGCCGACGATCACGAGCATGTCGCGCCCGACGTCGGCGAGGAGGCCAGGCACCGAGCCGGGCGTGAGCGCGGCGGAGGGGGCGCCGGTGTAGAGCCGGGCCGTCATGACGCGGAGCGTGTCGAGCGCGCCCGGCGCGCCGATCCCGATGACGGCCGTGGCCGCCGCCAGGAGCCCGGCCGAAGCGAGCTCCCGGGAGCGGAACACGTTCCCGTCCTCGCGGGCCTTCTCGAGGCGCCGCGGGGTCGGGTCGAACTGCTTGTCGCTGCGGTCGGGGGCGTCGCTCATGGGGCGCGCGGGTGGACCGACGCCCCTTGCATGGTCCGTGCCACGGGCCGGGCGCCGCGCGGGCCCCGATTCCGCGGGCCTCAGGCGGAAAGACCCGGGAGCGCCCGGAAAACCCTGCCGCGGCCGCCTCGGCGTCGCCCGCCCACGCCCGGCCCGCCTCGGCGCCGAGGCCGACCGGGTCGGGAGCGTCGTCTACGGCGCGAGCGCGCCGAACAGGGCGTCGAGCGCGCCGAAGGCCCCGTCCACCAGCGACGGGGCGAGCGGGACGAACGAGGCGACGAACGCGACGGCGATCGCCAGCCCGGCGAGGAGCTTGAGCGGGAGGCTGATCGAGAACAGGTCGGCCTGCGGGACCACGCGGGCGAACACGCCGAGCCCCACGTCGACGAGGAAGAGGGCCACCATGAACGGCATCGCTAGGCGGACCGCCGTCGAGAAGAACCCGCCGGTCCACGACAGGAGGAGCGGGCCGCCGGCGGCGAGGTCGGCCCCGCCGAGCGGGACGGCCACGAACGACCGCGCCAGCCCCACCACGAGCGACTGCGGCCCGTCGAGGAGGACGAACACGAGGAGGAACAGCCACGTCACCATCCGTCCGAGTGGGTTCGACGACGCCCCGCTCATGGGGTCGTAGGCCTGGGCCATCGACAGGCTCATCTGGAACCCGATGACCTCGCCGGCCACGTCGACGGCCCAGAACACGAACCGGACGGCGTAGCCCATGAGCAGGCCGGTCAGGACCTCGACGGACACGGCCAGCACGAACCCGACCGGGTGCGCGGCGTGCGGCGGCAAAGGGCCCTGCGCGAACCCGGTCAGGATCACGCTCAGGAGCACGCTGAGGAGCACCTTCAGCGGGACCGGCACGCCCTTCTGGCTGAACACGGGCGCGGCCACCATCACGCCGCTCACGCGCCCGAACACGAGCGCGAGGCGGAGCAGCGAGGCGGGGTCGGTGCCGATCATCCCTCGTCGCGGGCCGCGCTAGTGGGAGACGTCGGCGATGGCGCGGAAGACCTCGGCCGAGAAGTCCGTCATCATCTCGATCATCCACGGGGCCAGCAGCAGGAGCACGGCGGCCACAGCGAGCATCTTCGGGATCACGCTCAGCGTCATCTCCTGGATCGACGTCATGGCCTGGAACAGGCTGACGACGAGGCCGACCGCCAGCGCGACGGCGAGGAGCGGCGAGGCGACCATGAGCGCCGTCGTGAGCGCGGTCTGGGTCCAGTGGAGGGCGGTCTCGGGGGTCATCGGGGGGGCGGGCGGCGGGGCGCCGTCACGACATGTAGCCGCGGACGAGGGACTCGACGATGAGGAACCAGCCGTCGGTGAGGACGAACAGGAGCAGCTTGATCGGGAGCGAGATCATGACCGGCGGGAGCATCATCATGCCCATCGACATGAGCACGCTGGCCACGATGAGGTCCACCACGAGGAACGGGAGGAACAGCATGAACCCGATCTGGAAGGCCACGCGGAGTTCCGAGATCACGTAGGCCGGCACGAGCACGTGGAACGGGACGTCGGTGGGGCGGGCGACCGACGGGAGGCCGGCGAGGTCCATGAACTGGACGAGGTCCTTGTCGCGGGTGTGCTGGAGCATGAACCCCTTGATCGGCTTGGCGGCGATCTCGAGCGCCTCGGCCTGCTCGAGCTGGCCGTCGAGGTAGGGCCGGAGCGCGGCCTGGTCGATCTCGGTGAACACCGGGTTCATGACGAAGAACGTCAGGAACAGCGAGAGCCCGATGATGACCTGCGTCGGCGGGCTCTGCTGGAGCCCGATGGCCGTCCGGAGGATCGAGAACACGACGACGAGCCGCGTGAAGCTCGTCATCAGGATGAGGATCGACGGCGCCAGCGTGAGGACCGTCAGGAGCATCAGGAGCTGGACCGGGAGGGCGTAGTCGCCGTCGTCGGTCAGCGTGACGCCGGGGATCGGCGAGGTCGCCGGCCGGGCCTGGGCGACGCGGCGGGCCGGGCCGGGGGCGCTCTCGGCGGGCGCGGCCTCGCGCGCGGCCGGCCCGAGGGGCTGCGTGGGCTGGCCCGCCTCGGCGTCGGCGACGGCCTGGTCGGTGATCTCCTGCGCCACCTCGAGCTGCTCGGGGGAGAGCGTCCGGGGTGCCGCCGGGGGCGCCGGTTGGGCACTGGCCCCAACGGCGACGAACAGCAGGAAGAGGGTGAGCCCGTTACGCATGAGCGGACCCGAACTGGTGGAGGCCCCACGACCGGTCGGCAGCCGGACCCGGCGGGCCTGGCGGCGGAGCCAGGCTCGACGAAGGCGGGCTCGGCGGGGCGGCCGGGCGC
>NZ_MQWD01000001.1:1106201-1283393 GCF_002283365.1 Rubrivirga marina
CGAACGACGGCGCCTGGGCGGGGGGCGGCGCGGAGGCGGCCGGGACGGCGGAGACGGCATCGTCGAGGGTCGGCCCGTCGGCGTCGAACTGGACGCGGGGCCAGTGTCGGAGCAGCGTGGTCCCCTCGGCCCCGACGGCGAGGAGGAGCACCTCGTCGGCGCAGGCGACGAGCTGGAGCGACTGGTTCGGACCGAGCGACCGCGTCTCGATCACGCCGAGCGCGGCGGCGGCGCCCGCAGCGGCGACCGGCCGGCGGCGGTGGAGCACGAGGGCGATCCCGCCCCCGGCCGCCAGCAGGACGACCGCCAGCACGCGCCCGCCGGTCCAGGACGAGCGGGGCGGCGCGGCGGGCCGCGCGGCGGAAACGCCTTCCGCCGAGACCGTCGCTTCGTTCCGGTCGGCGAGGGTCGTCGCGGCGGCCGGCCGGCCGGGGCCGAAGGCCTTCCCGGCGGCGAGCAGCGCGAGGAGCAGGAGGCTCAGGAGGCCCGCACGGCGCAGAGGGCCCCGATCGAGGGGGAGCGCGGCGAGCCGCGCGCGGAGCGGGGAGGGCGTCGACATCCGGGGAGAGCGAGTCATGCTTCCCGTCTCGCCAATACGATGCCGCCTGGCCCCTCGGCCCCGACGGCGCCCTCCCTTTCTTCCTCGGCCCCGCCCTGGCCGCCGCCCGCCCGAGGCGGACCTAGCCGGCCGCCGGGCCGGACAGGCTCTGGATCCGGACGCCGAACTGGCCGCCGATCACGACGGCCTCGCCCGTCGCGATCCGCCGGCCGTTGGCGTAGATCACGAGCGGCTCGCCAGCGAGGGTGTCGAGCTCGACGACGCTCCCGACGTCGAGCCGGGCGATCTCGCCGAGCGGCATCCGCCGTCGGCCGAATTCGACGCTCAGCTCGATCTCGACGTCGGCCAGCAGGCCGAGCGAGGCGGCCGCGGCGGGAGGCGCCGAGGCACCCGCCGGGGCCGTCTGGGAGTCGGAGAGGTCGGGGAGGGAGGCGGGGGCGAGCGGGAGGTCGGCGGTCTCGGTCATCGGTCGGAGGGAGGTTCGGGCGGGGTGAGGACTTGGAGCGCGAGCCGCGCCCCGCGGGTGCCGGCGCGGGCGTCGAATCGGAGGCGGTCGCCGATCCAGACCGGTAACGGCGCGTCGGGCGGTCGGCCGAGCGGGATCACGTCGCCGACGGCCAGGTGGAGGAGGTCGCCCGCGGGGAGGCGGACGCGGCCGATCTCGGCGCGGACATCGAGGTGGAGGTCGTCTACGCGCGTCGGTGCGACGGCGTCGGGGGCCATGGCCGGACCCTCGGCCGTCTCCAGCAGGGCGCGGAGGGTCGGGGCCGGGTACGCGAACGCGAGCCGGGCCGTTCGGCCGTCGATCTCAACCGCGAGATCGACGGCGACCGCCGCGGCCTCGGGCGGGCCGAGGGGGAGCGCGACGTCCGCCCGCGGCGGGAGCCCGCCCCAGGCCTCGGCGAAGGCCACCGCGACGAGCGGGAGCCAGTCGTGGGCCAGGACGGACCGCTCGAGATCGGAGAGCGGGCGGCCCTTCTCCGGGAGCGGGTCGGTGCCGCCGAACTGGCGCTCGACGAGGAACAGTGCGAGCGACGTCTCGAAGCCGAGCGCGAACGGCGGGGTCCCCAGCCCGAACCGGACCGTCGGGTCGCCCAGGCTCCGGTCGACGTCGACGGCCAGGACCTCGACGGCCGACGTGCACCGGGCCGCGACCGGCGCGCCGAGCGCGTCGCCGAACGCGGCGGCCAGCCCGTCGGCGAGCGCGGCGTGGACGTCGGCGGTGGCCCGGAGCTGGCGGTCCGAGAAGGACCGCGGCCGGGTGAAGTCGTAGGGCGTCGAGTCGGGCGGGTCGGCCCGCCCGGCGCGGACGAGGGGGGAGAGGGGGGGCGTCGGCATGCGGTAGGGGGTCGGCCGGCGCTCTCGCAAGGACCGGGCCAGACGTCGCTCCGTCCGCCCGGCGTGGCGCTACTGGAGCACGTACTGCGTGAAGTAGATCCGCGAGACCGGCCCGTCCTCGCCCAGCATCTCGTTGAACTGGCCGAGGATCTGGGTCTTCAGCGAGTCCCGCCTCGTGATGTCGGTCAGGGTCTCGACGGGCTGCGCGCTCAGCAGCTCGATCACGGCGTCGACGGCGGCCGGGCGGAGCACGTCGAGCCGGGCCAGCGTCTTGGCGTCCTCGGCCTCGACGCCCACCTTGACCATGAGGTACCGCCGGCCGTCGGTCCCGCGCGGGTTGACGACGATCCCGTCGAGCTCGGTGAACTCGCCGTACTCCACGGGAGGGGCCGTGTCGGCGACGGCGGCGGCGGCCGGCGCGGCGCCCAGGAGGCCGGCCAGCGGGCCGAACTGCGTCAGGCCGAAGGTGGCCGCGACGCCTACCACGAGCGCCAGGATCGGGGCGAGGACGCGCTTTTTCTTGGGGGCGGCGTCGGGGTCAGCGGAGGCCATGGGGCAGGGGGGGCTGGGCGCCCGCGACAGGGTCGTCGGGCGAGGTGCGGAAGAGGACGGTGATGCGGCGGTTGAGCGCCCGGTTCTCGGGCGTGTCGTTCGCGACGCGCGGGCGGAACTCGCCGTAGCCCACGGCGATGTAGCGGTCGGGCTCGAGCGCCGACGGCTCGGCGGCGAGGAACCGGACGACGGCGGCCGCGCGGGCCGCCGAGAGCTCCCAGTTCGAGGGGTAGGCGGGCGTCGAGATCGGGACGTCGTCGGTGTGGCCCTCGACCTCGACGGCCATCGGCCCGTGGATCGCCTCGGCCACGCCGTAGAGGACCTCGCGGGCCGTCTCGTTGAGGGCCACCGAGCCTGGTGCGAAGGCGACCGAGTCGAGGACGGTCACGCGGATCCCGCGCTCCGTGAGGTCGACGCTGACCGACGCCGCGAGGCCCTTCTCCTGAATCTCGCGCGCGATGGCTTCGAACACCTCGGCCTGCTCGCGGGCGTCCTGCTGGCCGGCCACGCCCATGATCCCGGGCATGAGCCCCTCCTGCTCCATCAGCCCGCGGCGCCCGGTAAAGTAGCTGAGGGCCTCCTCGAACTTCTTGACCTCGACCGACGACATCGCCACGAGCATCACGAAAAAGGTCAGGAGCAGCGTCATCATGTCGCTGAACGTCGCCATCCAGAACGGCGCCGTCGGCTCCTCCTCTTCCTGCAGGGGCGGGGCGCCCAGGTCCACGAAGTCCATGGCGGCGGAGGGCTAGGCGGCCTTGCGGAGCGGGGTCGGCTCGGCGGCGCCGGCCGGGACGCCGGTGTACCGGCTGAGCTGCTGGGCGAGCGCGCCGGGGGCCTCCCCGGTCAGGATGGCGTGGGCCCCGACGCGGATCATCTCGTGGGCCTTGGCCTGGGCCGCGATCTGGGCCTGCACCTTGCCCGCCATCGGCAGGAACACGAGGTTGGCCAGCAGCGCGCCCCAGAACGTCGTGATCATGGCCACGGCCATGGCCGGGCCGATGGCCGCGGGGTCGTTGAGGTTCTGGAGCATCTGAATGAGCCCGATGAGGGTACCCACCATGCCGAAGGCCGGGGCGTACATCCCGGCCTTGTTGAACACCTTGACGAGGAGCCCGGGGCCGGCCACGGCCTCGGCGGCCTCGGTCCGGAGCACGGCCCCGGCCTTCATCGCCGGGACGCCGTCGACGGCCATCTCGATGGCCGACCGGAGAACGGGGTCCTCGATCTCGTCGAGCCGCCCGTCGAGGGCGAGTGGGCCGTCACGCCGGGCCGTCCGCGCGAGGTCCGTGATCTGGTCCGCGAGCGCCTCGTAGTCCGGTGGCTGGAACCCCAGGAACCCCTTCGTCAGCGGCACCGCCTGCTTCATCTCGTCGATCGTGAACGTGACGAGCAGCCCGCACACCGTCCCGCCCATCACGATGATGAGCGACATGGGGTCGAAGAACGTGGCGGCCCCGTCGCCCATGGCGACGGTGCCGAAGATGAGGCCGAGGCCGGCGACTAGGCCGATGGGGGTGGACTTCTCCATGATGGGGGGCGTGTGGTCCCGTTCTCGATTCCCCCGGCCGCGCCTGAACCCCTCCCCGTTCGGGAGGCGCTGACGGAAACGGACGGTCCCGGACCGCCCGCGTGATTGAGCCGGCCCGCACTCCCGACGCATCGCCCGAACGCACGGCGGCCCCGGAGCCGATCGCCCCAGGGCCGCCGCGGAACCCCTTGTCTCGATCCGGGCGCGCCTAGCGCTTGAGCTGGACCGTCTCCTGCAGCAACTCGTCCGACGTCGTGATGACGCGGGCGTTGGCCTGGTAGCCCCGCTGGGCCACGATCATGTCGGTGAACTCCTGGGCGAGGTCGACGTTGCTCGACTCGAGCGCGCCCGAGACGATGCCGGCCGCGATCTCGGCCCCGGACCGGCCCACCTGGAGGTCGCCCGACGACGCCGTGGTCGCGTAGAACCCGTCGCCGATCTGGTTCAGCCCGTCGGGGTTGGCTACCATCCCGAGCGCCACCTGGGCGACCGGCCGGCGGACCCCGTTCGAGAACGACAGGATGATCCGGCCGTTCTGGTCGACCCCGAAGTCGACGAGGGCGCCCGCGGTCGAGCCGTCCTGGGCCGAGACCGACGCCGTCGTCGAGCCGCCGTACTGCGTCACGCCCGTGAGGTCGAGGTCGAACGCGAGGGCGGACCCGTTCGGGAACGCCCCGCTGATCTGGACCTCGCCGCCGGCCGTGAGCGTGCCGCTCTCGGGGTCGAACGTGAGGTCGCCGTTGGCCACCGTCAGGTCCACCTCGGCGTCACCGTCGACCAGCTTGGCCCCGACGACGGACCACGCGTCGTCGCCGGTCTTGACGATCTCGAACACGGCCGTGTGGGCCGTGCCCGTCCCGTCGTAGATCACCGACGACATCGTGACCGGGTCGTCGGTGCCGACCTCGCGCGCGGCCGAGAGGTTGCCGGTTGCCGTCATGCTGGACGTCGCGACGGGCGCCGCTGTGGCGGAGGGGTCGATCTGGAGGTCCTGGAGGGCCCCGGTCGCGATCGACCCATCGGCGCTGGCCGTCCAGCCCTGGACGCGGAGGCCGCCGGCCGTCACGAGGTAGCCGTCGGCGTCGAACTGCATGGCGCCGTGGCGCGTGAGGACCGTGCCCTGGGCGCTGTTGGCCAGGAAGAACCCGTCGCCAGCCACGGCGAGGTCCGTCGCGAGGTCGGTGTACTCGAGGGCGCCCTGGCTCCAGATCTGGTCGACGGCGCTGACGGACACGCCGTTGCCGACGTTCGAGACGGTGGACGGGTTGGAGCCGAGGAGCCGGCCGCCGGTCGAGATGCGCTGGGCGAGGGCGTCCTGGAACAGGACGCGGGACCGCTTGAACCCCGCCGTGTTGACGCCGGCGATGTTGTTGCCGATGACGTCGAGGCGGAGCTGGTTGGAGCGGAGACCGGTGATGCCGGTACGGAGGGAGCGAATCATGGGGGGGTGGGGAGGGCCGCGGCGTCGGTCGGTCGGCCACGGCGCCGGCGTCCCGGTGCGCCTCGGGGGCGCGGTGGGTCCAGCCGAATGGGAGGGAAACGAGGGGGCGGAGACCCCGGGGTTAGAGGAGGAGCGCGCTGTCGATCTGCGTGACCGCGCGGTCGCGCATCTCGTCGGGCGCCAGGGCCGTGACGACGGTCCGGTTCGGGACGTTGACGACGAAGGCGGCGTCGGGCCCGAGAAGGACGGCGTCGCGAGCGCCCTTGGCGTCGAGGGTGTCGAGGGCCTCGGCGATCCGGGTCTGGAGCGCGTCGGAGAACTCGATCCCCCGGTCGCCGAGCCGCTCGGCGGCGTGCGCCGAGAGGGCGACGGGCCGGCCGGCGGCGCGCTCGAGGAGGTCAGCGAAGGCGGGGCCTCGGGAGGGCGCGGCGCCCGGCGTCGCGGGCGGGGCCGGCGGCAGGGTGACGCGGCCGGCGATCTGTTGGACGGTCATGGCATAGGCGGGAGGGTGGTGAGGAAGGACCCGGGGGCTTGGGGGGTTAGAGGACGGCGAGGAGGGCGTCGAAGGCGAGCGGCCGGCCGCCGACCCACAGCGCGACGCCGTCGGCGTCGACCGTAATCCGCTCGACCGTGCCGGTCGTGACGGCCGTGGCGCCGACAGGCTGCCCGTCAGGCCCGACAGCCGAGACGGACACGGAGTAGGCGCCGGCCGGGGCGTCCGAACCGTCGGCGAGCGCGCCGTCCCACGCGATGGCGTGGGCGCCGGCCTCGAGCGACCCGGTGCGCAGCGTCCGGACCACGGCGCCGTCGGCGTCGCGGATGGTGACCTCGACCTCGCGCGCCGCGCCGTCGAGGCGGACGGGGACGTCGGTGGCCGTGGCGCCGTCCCACGAGAGCGTGGCCCCGGCCATCTCGACGGTCTGCCCGATGAGGGCCGTCGCGGCCTGGAGGTCGATCCGGCCCGAGAGCCGATTCGCCATGTCGGTCTGGCCGGTGTGGAGGCCGTCGACGGAGCCGGCCAGGGCGGCGAGCTGGCCGGCCTGGGAGCCGATCGCGGCGTTGATGTTCGTCAGCTGCTCGACCTGGGAGAACTGGGCGAGCTGGGCGGCGAACTCGTGGCCGTCCTGCGGGCTCGTCGGGTCCTGGTTGCGGAGTTGGGCGACGAGGAGTTGGAGGAACTCGTCGCGCCCGAGTTGAGCACCGCCCGGGCTCGCCGCGGTGGAGAAGGCAGAGGCCGCCGAGTTGGCAGAGGAGAGGGGAGACATGG
The DNA here is from genome assembly GCF_002283365.1 of Rubrivirga marina. Taxonomy (NCBI): domain Bacteria; kingdom Pseudomonadati; phylum Rhodothermota; class Rhodothermia; order Rhodothermales; family Rubricoccaceae; genus Rubrivirga; species Rubrivirga marina. The sequence goes on from NZ_MQWD01000001.1 coordinate 1,112,890, forward strand.
GCTGGGCTAGCCGATCCACTCGCGCCGGCCGGCGGCCGTGCGTGCGATCGGGGGGGGAGGGTCGGGGGAGGCCGCCTCGGGCGCGGCGCCGTCGGTGCCGGAGGACGCGGAGGGGCGCCGGGCGCCACGATCGGCCGCGTCCTCGCCGCCGGAGTGGGGGCCTGCGTGAGCGCCCGTGTCGTTGAACTGGAGGCGGACGGGCTCAGAAAAGTGAGCCTCGAGGGCGTCACGGATCCGCGACGCGTGAGCACCGGCCAGCGCCTGGAGCTCGGGGTCGCTGAACTGGACGCGGACGGTCACGGCATCGGCCTCGCGGACCGTGTCGAGCCGGACGCTTCCGCCCTCAGCCAGCGCAACGCGGACGCTCGTCCGGCCGGCGGGCGTCGCCAGCGCGTGGAGCCACGCCGGGACGGCCAGGCGAGGAGGGACCGGCGCTTCCGCACGACCGGTAGAGGCGGTTGCGGACGGGAGCGCGAGGGACGCCGCGTCGGGGGTGGCATCGAGGTCGACTGCGTCGGGGGGCGCGTCGTCGAGGGGGCCGTGCGCTTCGGCCACGGCGGCGGCCACGGCCACGGTCTCCGCAGAGGTCATCGTTGGCGCGGAGCCCGGGGCTGGGACGACCGGCACCGTGCGGCCAGCGTCGGGCCGAGAAGAGGCCGGGGCGCCATTGGGCCGACGATCCTCGGGGGGGTCGGTGGAGGGGGGCTCCGGTTCTTTGCGCTCGGAGGAGGGGGACGGGCCGGACGGAGGCTCCGACGGGGAGGCCTCGAAGGTCGGCGCGGTTCGGGCCGGCGGGCGAGGCGAGGCGGAGTCCGAGGGCGGCTGCGAGGAGGCCGCGGTCGAGACGGCCTTCGGGGAAGGAGGCTCGTCGGGCGCAGCCTCCGGCGTCGCGGGCGTCGCGGGCTCCGTCGGGCTGGCCGATGCGAGGGGCAGCGCGGCGGAGCCCGCCTCCGGACGCGGCCCGACGGGAGGGCCCGTCGCTGGCCGATCGTTCGTGGGCGAGCGCTGGCTCTGCTCGTGCGAGCTCCCGCCGAGCTCCCGAGAGGACATGGCGGGGGCGGAGGGAGCGACGGCGGGAGGAGCCGAAGCGGCTCGGGTCGTGATCGCCGGATCTGGCACCTCGGCGGTCTCGTCCGCTGTAGGCGGAGCCGCCAGCTGGCGCGGGCCGACCGACGCCGCGGCGTCCGGAGTGGAGGCCGGGGGGCGTCCGTCGTGTGGCTGAGCCGGGTGACGGAAAGAGGGGCGGTCCGCAGAGTCACCCCCGTCTGGGGCGACCGTCGATCGGGCCGACTCCACGGCCTCGGGTGCAGCCGCCGGGGCCGCCGGTTCGGCCAGCGGGGCGGCGGGAGAGTCTGCTGCGACGGCCGGCGAGGACGCCGGCGTGGCAGGCGTCCGGGTCTGGAGGAGCTCGAGATGGGGCGGGGGGGCGCCTGTCAGCTCGGCCGCAGTCGGGTCCGCGTCGCTCGTCCCGTCCGTCACCTCGTCCGGGCGCGTCTCCGAGGCGGGGTGAGGCACCGCCGACGGTGCGGCCTCGGCCGCGAGGAGGGCGGAGAACCCTTCGGCCGGGGTGCCCGCCGGCGCGTCGTCGCGTGACGGAGCCGAGAGCCGGGTGGTCAGGGTGTCGAGGAGGGGCATCATGTCGCGTCGGCGGCCGTCGTGTCGCGCGAGGCCGCCGCGTGGGCCGGCCCCGACGACCCGCCGGGCAGCCGGTGGCGGACGAAGGCGGCGGCCTGGGTCGGCGTGAGCGCGTCGAGCAGGCGGAGCCGGTTCCGCGCCGAGGCGGCGTCGTAGAGCCGGACGAACGACGTGCCGTCGAGCCGCTGGACGACGCCCGAGAGCGCCTCCTCGTCGAGCTTGGTGAGCGTGGACGCGAGGTCGGCCGCCTCGGCCTGGGCCTCCGCTTCGAGCGTCTGCTCGTCCTCATGCCGGCCCTCGACGAGGACCCGGAGCGAGTCGGCGCGGGCCTCGGCGGCCGCGAGCTCCGTACGCATCTGGGCCAGCTGGCCGCGCAACTCGGCGACCTCGTCGGCGCTGGGAGGGGGAGCCGTGAGCGGCGCCGTCGAGTCGGCCGCGGGGCCGCCGAGGGCGGGGACGCCGGGGACCTTGCCGAGGTAGGCGAGCGCGCCGGCCGTGCCGAGGACGCTGAGGACGAGCGTGAGGAGGGCGGCCTTCATGACGGGGAGAGGGCCGAGGCGGCGCGTCCGGCGGAGGCGAGGTCGTCGAGCGCGGCGGTCTCGACGCGGAGGGCGTGGAGACGGTGATCGCGGGCGGCCTCCTCGCGGAGCCCGTCGAGGGCCTCGTGCTGGCGGATGGCGTCGGCGAGCGCGCGGCGGGCGCGGGCCTCGTCGGCGCGGAGGCGCTCGGCGGCCCGGCGCGCCTCGGCGACGGTGCGGGCGAGGCCGCCGCGGTGGGCCGCGGCGTGGCCCAACTGGCGGGCGGTCCGGCCGTTGCCGCCCGCCGCGAGCCCGTCCTCGAGCCGGGCCTCGGCTCGGGCCACGTCGGCCTCGGCGGAGGCCCGCGCGTCGACCGCGCGCCCGAGCGCCTCACGGGCGGCGTCGACGGCGCGCTCGCGGATCTGGAGCACGGGGGTGAGCGCGAACTGGAACGGGCGGGTCGGCATCAGGAGCGGTGGGAGGCAGTCGGGAGCCCGGCAATGACCGGGCCAGGATTCAGGAGAGGAGCGCGGCGAGCCGGCCCGCGACGTCGTCGGCGTCGGCGTCGGCGGGGCCCTGGCGGAGGAAGGCGGTGAGGGCCGGCGCGAGCTCGACGGCCCGGTCGGCCTCGGGGTCCTGGCCCGGCTCGAAAGCGCCGACGCGGACGAGCGGCTCGACCTCGCGGTAGGCCGCGATGAGCGCCCGCGCCTGCCGCGCGGCCTCCTGCTGGGCCGGCGGCGTCACGCGCGGCATCACGCGGCTCACGCTCGCGGGCACGTCGATGGCCGGGAAATGGCCCGAATCGGCCAGCTTCCGCGAGAGGACGACGTGGCCGTCGAGGATGCCGCGGACGGCGTCGGCGACGGGCTCGTCGAGGTCGCCACCGTCGACGAGGACGGTGAACAGACCGGTGATCGTCCCGCGCGCGCCGGGGCCGGCGCGCTCGAGGAGGCGGGGGAGGAGCGCGAACACGCTCGGCGTGTAGCCCCGCGTCGTCGGCGGCTCGCCGGCGGCCAGCCCGATCTCGCGCTGGGCTTGGGCCACGCGCGTGACCGAGTCCATCATGAGGAGGACGTCTTTTCCGGCGTCGCGGAAATGCTCGGCGATGGCCGTCGCCACGAGCGAGCCGCGGACGCGGGCCAGCGCGGCCTGGTCGCCGGTGACGGCGACGACGACGGATCGCTTGAGCCCCTCCTCGCCGAGCGTGTCGTGGACGAACTCGCGGACCTCGCGGCCCCGCTCGCCGATCAGCGCGATCACGTTGACGTCGGCCTCGGAGCGCGCGGCGATCGTCCCGAGGAGCGTGCTCTTGCCCACGCCGGACCCCGCGAAGATGCCGACGCGCTGGCCCTTGGCGAGCGTGAGGAGCGCGTCGATGGCGCGGACGCCGGTCTTGAGCGGGGCGTCGATGAGCTGGCGGTCGAGCGGCGGCGGCGGCTCGGCCCGGACGGGGCGGCGGTCGGGGAGCGCCAGCGGGCCCTTCCCGTCGATCGGCCGGCCGGCGGCGTCGACCACGCGGCCCAGGAGCGCGTCGCCGACGGCGACGGCGTGGGGGCGGGCGGCGCGCTCGACGAGGCTGCCGGCGCGGAGCCCCGCGGCCTCGCCGAGCGGCATCAGGAGCGCGGCCGAGCCGCGGATTCCGATGACCTCGGCCTCGACCGGGGCCACGCCGTCGGCCCGGCCGTCGGGTCGGATCGTGCACATCTCGCCGATGGCGGCGTCGAGGCCGGCGGCCTCGACCACGAGGCCGGTCGCGGAGCGGACGCGCCCGTAGCGGATCGGGCGCGGCGGGGCCTGGCGGAGCTCTTGGAGGCAGTGGCTGAGCATCGGCTAGAGCGGGTCGAGGCCGAGGCGGTCGCGGAGCCCGGCCAGCATCTCGTCGCGGACCCGACGGACGGTGGCGACGGACGTGGTGGCGGTCCAGTCGCCCTCGGCGAGCGACGGGTCGGGCTCCCAGCGGAGGCCCGGGTGGGCCCCGCCCAGCGACGCGGCGAGGCCGGCCTCCTCGATCCGGAGGAGGTCGACGGGGTGGAGCGCCACGACGACGGGGCCCTCGCCGGCGAGGGCGTCGATGGCCTCGGCCACGGCCGCCTCGGTGGCCGCCCGCTGGGGGTCGGAGAGGGGCGCGGCGAGGACGGCCTCGGCCGTCTCGATCGCGAGCGCGGCCAGCGTCGGCTGGAGCTCGCGGACGGCCCCGTCCCACAGTCCGCGCAGCCGCTCGGTGGCGGCGTCGACGGTGGCGGCGCGGGCCTCGGCGGCGGCTTCTGCCTCGGCGAGCGCGGCCCCGAGGCGGTCGACCTCGGCCTGGAGCGCCTCGACCTCGGCGTCGCGCGCGGCGTGGCCGGCTCGGCGGCCCTCCTCGAACGACGCGGCGGGGTCCGGCGGGGGCTCGGGCGTGGCCTCCGGCGGGGCCTCCGGCGGGGCGGCGGCGATCAGCCCCGCAAGCGGGACGAACGCAGGGAGATCGTTGCCAATCACCTGAGCGTCGGCCGTCAGCTCGGCGAAGCGGTGGGGCGCCGGCTCGGCGCCGCGGAGGACACGGACGGGGGGCGACGGCGTCACGTCAGGCCTCGCTAGGCTCGAGCGAGACCTCGCCGGCCTCAGCCAGCTCGAGCGCCACGCCGACGACGGTCCGCTGGGCGTCCTCGATGTCGGCCGCGCTGGGCGAGCCGGCCATCTCCATCTCCTCGCGGAGCGCGGCCCCGACGCGCTCGCTCACGCAGGAGAAGAGGCGGTCGGTGAGGGTCGGGTCGGCCCCGCAGAGGGCGCGGGCGAGCGCGCCCTGGTCGGCGGCGGCGAGGATCCGGCCGAGCGCGCGGCCGTCGAGCCGGGCGAGGTCCTCGAAGACGAAGAGGAGCCCCTCGATCCGGTCGGCGAGGTCGGGCGTGCGGGCCTTGAGGTCGTCGAGGACGGCCTGCCCGGTCGAGCGACCGGACTGCATGAGGATGTCGGCGGCGCGCTTGACGCCGTCGGGGCCGACGGGCCGGCCGGCGGGGCCGAACCGCTGGCGGAGCGCGGCGTCGAGCGCGGCGAGCCGCTGCGGCGGGGGCGGCGTCAGCGTCGAGAGCCGGCGGATCACGTCGGCGCGGGTCTCGGCGGGCAGTTGGGCGAGGGCGTCGGCGGCCGGCCGGGCCGGCAGCTGCGACAGCACGACGGCGGCCGTCTGCGGGTGCTCGAGCGTGAGGAACGCGGCCAGCTCGGCCGGCGGGACGGACTGGACGAGGTCGAACCCGGTCCCGGCCGTGGCCGCCTCGACGCGCGGGAGGATGGCCCCGGCGCGGGCCTCGTCGAGCCCGCTCTGGAGGAGGGTCCGGGCGGCGTCGAGCCCGCCGGCGGCGTCGGGCGGCGGCGGCGCGGCCGAGGCCGACCGGTAGGCGGCCAGGACCTCGGAGACGAGCGGGGCCGGGACGCGGTCGAGGCGGGCGACCTCGACCGAGAGCCGCTCGGCCTCGGCGTCGTCGAGGGTCGGGAGCAGCTTGCTCGCCGTCTCGACGCCGAGGGCGACGACGAGCACGGCGGCCCGCTGGGTGCCGGTGAGGGCGGCGGCGGAGGGGGCGATCATGGGGGCTAGGCAGTGGGGGTGTCCTCGCGGAGCCACGCCCGGACGACGTTGGAGGCGGCCTCGGGGTCAGCGTCGACCGCGGCCCGGAGGTCATCGGCCAGGGACGAGGTGTTGGCGAGGGCCTGGGCCTCGGGCGAGAGCTTGGCGGCGTACGGGTCGTCATCGACCGCCTCGATGGTGGCCCGGACGGGGGCGCTCTCGGGGAGCCCCAGGAGCTCGCCGTCCTCGCCGACGGCCAGCCCGTCCCCGAGGAGGCGGTCGGCCTCGGCGGCGTCGAGGGCCAGGGCCTCGCGCTCGGCCGGCGCGGCGAGCGCGTCGGCCAGCCGCTTCAGCAGGCGGTAGGCCAGGAGGAGGACCAGCAGGACGATGCCGTACCGCAGGCCGAGGCCCGCCCAGACCGTCGCGTCGGCCGAGGCGAGGAGGCCGCCGGCCTCGGCCGGCGTCGAGAACCGGAGCTGCTGGACCGCGAACCGGTCGCCGCGCTCCTCGTCGAACCCGACGGCGTTCTTGACGAGCGACTCGATCTGGCGCAGCTGGTCGTCGGTGAAGGGGGTCGGCGTGTCGGCCTCGGCCGCGGGGTCGGCCGGCGGCGCGGCCTCGTCGAGGAGGACCGAGACGGTCAGCGCGCGGATCGAGCCGGCCTCCTGCTCCTGCCGCGTCGTCGTCCGCGTGACCTCGTAGTTCCGGACGGTCGACGTGGCGCCGCCGACCTCACCGGCCTCCTCCTGGAGCTCCTCCGAGAGGACCGTCTGGCTCTCGGGGTCGACGGCGTTCGTCTCCGAGGTCGTGCGCGCCAAGTCTAGGTCGGCCGCGACGCGGACGACGGCCCGGCCCGGCCCCAGCAACTGGTCGAGCATCGACTGGCCGGCCTCGGCGAGGTGGCTCTCGACCTCCTCGCGCATCCGGAGCTGGGCCGTCGAGAGGCCGCCTTCGGGGCCGGCCGCGTCGGGGCCCGCGAGCATCCGCCCGGCCTCGTCGAGGACCGTCACCTCGTTCGTCGAAAGGCCCTCGACGGCGCCGGCCACGAGGGCCGTCACGCCGGCCACCTGGTCCGGCCCGAGCGAGCCGCGCACGCCGAGCACGACCGACGCGCTGGCCGGGACCTGCCGGTCCTGGAACGGGCTCCGCTCGGGGAGCACGAGGTGGACCCGCGCGCGCTCGACCTGGCGGACCGACGCGATCGTGCGGGCGAGCTCGCCCTCGAGCGCCCGCTTCACGTTCAGGCGCTGCATGAAGTCGGTCATGCCCAGCGTCCCGCCGTCGAACAGCTCGTAGCCGGCGGGCCCCTCGCTCACGACGCCCTCGGTCGCCAGCCGGAGCCGGAGGCCGTAGACGTCCTCGCGTGGGACGTAGATGGAGGCGCCGCCGTCGCGGAGGTCGTAGGCCACGCCCTGGCTCTCGAGCTGCTCCACGACCTGGCCAGCCTCCTGAGCCGGGAGGCCTCCGAAGAGGAGCGCGTAGTCGGGCTGGCTGGCCCAGCGGGCCACGAGAAGCAGCGCGCCCACGACCCCCACGACCACGCCCCCCAAGAGGAGGCGCCGGCGCGGCGGCAGCTGTTGGACGGCCTCACGGGCCTGGACGATAGCGGACATGGGCGGGGGAGTCGGGGGGCGGGCTCGCTATCAGACCTGCATCCGCATGAGCTCCTGGTAGCCGTCGAGGAGTTTGTTGCGGACCTCGGTGAGGAGCTGGAAGTGGAGCTCGGCCTGGTTCAGCGCGATCATCACGTCGTGGACGTTCTCGGTTTCGCCGGCCACGAAGGCCTCGACCTGGGCGTCGGCCGCCTTCTGGGCGCCGTCGACGCGGTCGACGGCCTGCGCGAGCGTGTCGCGGAAGGCCGGCCCCTCCGAAGGGCCCGGCGTGCCTTCGGACGGCTGGCTCTGGACGCGGACGGGGGTCCCCGGGCCCTGGGCGCGAGCGGCGATGGCGGCGACGGTCATCAGGCCGAGAGGTCGAGGCGCGCCCCGAGCTGGGGGGCCTGCTGGACCTGCCGGCTCGGGCCGTAGAGCTTCTGCGCGACGGCCGGCCGCGCGGGGAACGCGTCGGCGATCCGGGCCTCTTCAGCGGCCGTGAGCGGGGCGGCCGGAGCGGCGAGTGACGGGCGGGCCGTGCGGGTGGACGGGGCGGTCGGGGCCGTCGGGAGGGCGGTGTGGAGCGAAAGTCCAGTCATGGGGTGTGAGCCTGCGTGGTGGTGCTCGGGCCTCGCAGCGCGAGCGTCAGATCTCGAGCGAGCGCTTGATCATCTCCTTGGCCGCCTTCACCGAGGTCAGGTTGGCCTCGTAGATCCGGTTGGCGGAGATCATGCGCGCCATCTCGTCGACGACGTTGACGTCGGGGTAGTGGACGTACCCGTCGGCGTCCGCGTCCGGGTGCGTGGGGTCGTATTCGAGCCGCTCGCGGGCCTCGCCTACGACCTCGGTCGTGGGTCCTAGCTCGGGGCCGTTGGTGGCGAGCTGGTGGCGGACGCCTCCGATGTGGCGGCCGTTCGCCGTCTGGAGCGGGAGCCGGGCCGCGCGGAGGGAGGACTCGAAGGCGCGGAGCGCGGCGGGCGCCTCGTGGACGGCTCGCTTCGGCTGGTACGGCGTGCCGTCGGCCGTCCGCGTGGTGGTCGCGTTGGCGATGTTTTCGGTGGCCACGCCGAGCGCAACGCGCTGGGCCTCGAGGCCCCGGGCGGCCGTCCGGAACGGGCTGAACGAGCGGAGCGGAGACAGCATCGTTAGCCCGCGCGCCCGGTGATGCCCGTCCGGATCCGAGCGAAGTGCTCGTGGAGCGCCCGCGTCGCCAGCTGCACGCGCATCTGGGTGTCGGCGATCTCCATCAACTCGTCCTCGAGGAGCGGCGCCCGGCCTTCCTCGACCATCTCTGCTGCGACGGCGTCGACGTCCCCGTCAGCGCTGCGGCGGGCGTCCTGCAGCGACTCCTCGAACCGGACCGCGAGGCGGTTGTAGCCCGGCGTGTCGAGGTTGGCGACGTTGGAGGCGAGGCTTTCGAGGCGATATGTGTACGCCTGCATCGCGTTCTGAAGCAGGCGGAGAGGGGGGGGCGTCACGAGTCGAAGGAGGGTGGGAACCGGTGGGTGCGGATACCGCTGGGGGACGTCCTGAGGTTTTCGCCGAAACCGTGCCAACGCCTCCGATGGCCGCCAGTGGCGGCGTTAGTCGTGCATGCGAGAGGGTTAGGCCACGGTCAGGGTCCGTCCTGCACCGGGAAAACCCTTCCGGCGGCGGCAGCATCAGCCGGCCGGCGGGAGCCCCCTCCTCAAGGGCTATGTGTGGATGTAACCTTGTGTTTCTAGAGTTCGCCTCCCCCCGGAATGCCCTCCGCGCCTGACACGGCCCGTCCCCGCGTGCTATTCGTCGATGATGAGTTGCCTCTTCGTGACGTCGTATCTCGCCTGTTGGATCGCCGCGGGGTCGACGTCACGACGGCCGGCGACGCGATCACGGCCGTCGAGATCCTGCGCGACGAGCCGTTCGACCTCGTCCTGACGGACTTCCAGATGCCCGGCATGGACGGGCTCGAGCTGCTGGCCCACGTGCGCGAGCACTACCCGGATCTCCCGGCCGTCATGATCACGGGCCACGCGAGCGTCCAGCACGCGGTCCGAGCCATGGCCGGGGGGGCCGTCGATTACCTCCCGAAGCCGTTCGCCGTCGACGCCCTCGCGGAGCGCGTGCTCGAGCAGATCAGCGCGCGGGCGGCTCGTCGGGCGAGGCGGGCGGCCCGGCCCGATCGGCCCGTTCCGGCGAAGCGGCTGGCCGCCGGGGGGTTCGTCGGCGAGCACCCCGCGATCGTCCGGCTCCGCAACCTGGTCGACCTCGTGGCGGCGAGCCAGGCGCCCGTGTTCGTCCACGGTGAGAGCGGGACGGGGAAGGAGGTCATGGCCCGCTACATCCACCAGCGGAGCGAGCGGCCCGGCCCGTTCGTGGCCATCAACTGCGCGAACCTCCCGCGCGAGCTCGTCGAGAGCGCGCTGTTCGGGCACAAGAAGGGCGCGTTCACGGGGGCTACGGGCGACCACACGGGCGTGTTCGAGGAGGCCCACGGCGGGACGCTCCTGCTCGACGAGGTGACCGAGGTGGAGCCGGCCGTCCAGGCCAAGCTCCTCCGGGTGCTCCAGGAGGGCGAGGTCCAGCCGGTCGGCGCGAAGCGGCCGAAGAGCGTCGACGTCCGGATCGTGGCGACGACGAACCGGGACGTGTCGGGGGCGATCGCGGAGGGCGCGTTCCGGGAGGACCTCTACCACCGCCTCGCCGTCTTCCCGGTCAGCCTGCCGCCGCTCCGAGAGCGCGGCGACGACATCCGGCTCCTCGCCGAGCGGTTCGTCGAGAAGTACCGGGCGCTCTACGGGCTCGGGCCGAAGACGATCGCGCGCGAGCTGATGGACCGGTTCCTCGCGTCGGCGTGGCCCGGCAACGTCCGCCAGCTCGAGAACCTCGTCCATCGGGGCGTCGTGCTCTCGGCCGGTCGCGAAGCGATCGAGGTCGGCGACGTGGAGCACGTGGACCTCATCGACGCCACGCCGTCGGAGGGGGAGCACCGCCTGGCCCCTCGCGCCCATGCCGTGACGACGCTCGACGAGATGGAGCGGGCCATGATCCTCCGGGCGCTTGAGGAGACGGGGGGCAACCAGGTCCAGGCCGCCGAGCGGCTGGGGATCAGCGACCGAACGATCCGGAACAAGCTCAAGCGATACAAAGAAGAGGGGCACGTCGACTAGCGACGTGCCCCCGTGGCTCGTACCCCTACGAGCCCCCAGCCCGGTTGCCCGGGAGTCGTACCGGCCCGGCTACTCCGCGAGGTCGCGGGCCGCGGCCTCCGCGATCCGGTCGATGGCGGGCGGGTTGTCGTAGTACCCCGTCCGGACGCGCTCGCGGAGCTCGTGGAGCCGGGCGGCGTCCATCTCGCCGCCCTGTCGGAGGGCGAGGCGGGCGACCTCGATCTCGAGGCTGCCCGCCTCGGGGGCGCCGGCAGCGCGGGCGCGGGCCGCATCGGAGATCTCCAGCCGGTCGCCCTCGCTGGGCGCGGCGCCAGCGGGCGCGGTGTCGGAGCGGGGCCCCTCGGCCGACGCGGCGTCGGATCGGACCGGGCCGACGGCGGCGGCCGCAGCGGCGGGGGAGTCGGAGGCGGGACGGATGGTCATGGCGGAAACGGCAGCGGGGCCTGTAACGGACTCATCGAAGGGGGGCGGGCGACTTTAACCCCGTCCCGAAAAAAAATCAGCGCGGGGCCGTATCGAGGAGGGGGCGCACGGCCGCGGCGGCGTAGCGCCCCTGGGCCGCGGCGACGCGTTCGGTGCTGGCGCGGGCGTCGTCGAGCGTCGCGTGGAGGTCGGCGAGGGCCGTTCGGAGCCGGCGGTCCTGGTCGCGGAAGCGGACGGCGGCGGCGGTCGGCGGGCGCATGCGGGGCGCGGCCGACAGCGCGTCGATGACGCGGGCCCGCTCGGCGAGGGCGTCCGCCGCGGCACCGAGGTCGCCGGCCTCCAGGGCGTACACGACCCGGTCGCCGGCCTCGAGGGCCGCCTCGTGAAGGTCGGGGGTGGCGTCGGTCACGGCTAGAAGTAGAACAGCGACATGAGCGACGACTGCTGGGACTGGGCGACCGTCGAGATCTGCTCGAACTGGGCGAACTGGGCGCGCAGCGACTCCTCGCGGAACGAGAGCCGGGCCTCCCACCGCTCGATCTGGGTGTCGAGCCGCTTGATCCGCGCGTCGGCCGTCTCCTTGCGCTGCTCGATCGTGCCGGACGAGCCGAGGAGCCCGTCGATCCGGCCGGCCAGTCGCGCCACGTAGCCGTCGTCGTCGGTGAACAGGCGGCCGACGGCGTCGGGCGAGGCGGCGATGGCCGCCTCCAGCGCCGCCGTGTCGATGGTGAGCGTCCCGTCACGCTCGGTGGTGATGCCGAGGTCGGCGAGCCCGCGGAACGTGCCGTCGCCGGCCGCGCGGGTGAGGTCCGAGCGGAGGCCGGTGCGGAGGCCGCGGACGGAGGCGTCGCTGGCGAACGTTCCCCGCGTGCCGGCGTCGGCGTCGACTTTCGTCTTCGTGTTGAGGAACGTGGCGAGGCCGTTGTAGGCCTTGACGAACGCTTCGACCTCCTTGCGGATGCCGGCTACGTCGGTCCCGACGTCGAGCGAGACGGCCGCGTCGGTCGGCGCCGTGAGCGTGAGCGTGACCCCGTCGAGCGCGTCGTCGACGGTGTTGCTGTCGCGGTACATCGTGAGGCCGTCGAGCGTGAACGACGCGCTCAGCGCCGAGTCCTCGGCGCCGGTCCCGACGGCGTGGACGGCCCCGCCGCCCGTGCCGGAGGCGGCCGTGGTTCGGTCGACCTCGAGCGCGGCGAGGAGACCGTCAGGGTCGGAAAAGGTGAGGCGGTTGGCGTAGCCGGTGGCGTGGCCGCGCAGCGAGAGCCGCGACGTGCCGGCCGTCTCGTGGACGACGGAGGCGCCGAGGCCGGTCCCCTCGGCGAGGCGGCCGTCGCCCTCGGCCTCCGTCACGGCCGCGTTGACGGCGCTGGCGATCCCGGCCAGGACCTCGTCGTCGGTCGCGTCGGCGGCCACGGCGTAGGCCACCTCGAGGGCGACGGGGTCGCCCTCGGGCTGGGCGACGTGGACGGTGAACGAGGTCGTCGTCCCGCCGAACTGCGTGGCGAGCGCGGTGCCCGCGGCGTCGACCCGCTTCGAGATCCGGGCGTCGGCGCGGGCCAGCTGCGTCACGCGGACGTCGTGCTGGCCGAAGGCCGCGTCGTCGCTGGCGGAGGCCGTGAACCCGGCGCCGGACCCGGGCGTCGCGCGGCGCCCGGCGAACGGGGCCCGGAGCGGGTCGGCGAGCCGGTCGAGCACGGCGTCGAGGGCCGAGGCCTTGCTCGAGAAGTCGCTGAGGACGCCTTTGTAAACCGAGTGCTCGGTCTGCTCGGCCCGCAGCTTCAGCTTCGGCTGCGACTCCACGGCGATCACCTGACTGATGAGCTGCTCGTAGAGCGAGCTCGAGTTGTAGATGGTGGAGAGGTTGGCCATGGAGCGGGATCAGGCGGCTGCGAGGGCCGGGGCGCGCTCGGCGGCGAGCGGGCCGGCCCGCCACGCCTCGCGGAGCCCGCCGAGGAGCTCGGCGACCGTCGTGAAGTCGCCGGCGGTGACGGCGCGGAGGGAGAACTCGTAGAGGCCCTGGAGCTGGGCCGCGATCTCGCCGCCCCGCTCGAGGTCGAGGGCGGCCGTGAGCTCGACGAGGGCGCGGCGCGCGCGCGAGGCGTCGCCGGCGTGCGCGGCGGCCACGCCGATCTCGTAGAGCTTGTCGACGAGGGCGGCAGGCGAGGCGGAGCGCACGGCTTGCTGCTGGTAGAGGCGGACGGCGTGGAGAGCGGGCATGGCAAGCAAAGGGTGTTCCGGGGCGGGCATCGTGCCCGTACCGCTCTGATCGAACGCCGTGGCCGGTCTTAAAGGGGGGCGACGGCGCGGCCGCGGAAAAAGTGTCCGGCCCGCCAGCGCAGCGCGCCGGCGGGCCGGAAAGGGCGGGGCCCGGAGTGGTCGCCAGAACCGGGGGCCCCAGAGGCCCCGCCCTGGCCGCTCTCGGCGGGCCTAGAAGAACGAGAGGACCGACTGGCCGCTCGCGTTCGACTGGGCGAACATGGCCGAGCCCGTCTGCTGGAGGATCTGGAGCTTCACGATCTCCATCTGCTCCTTGGCGAAGTCGGCGTCGGCGATCCGGCTGTTGGCCGCCTCGTAGTTCGTCTTCGAGGTCTCGAGGTTCTGGGCCTTGAAGTCGAGCCGGTTCTGGACGTCGCCGAGGCTGGAGGCCGTCCGGCTGATCGACGAGATGGCCGCGTCGATCGTCGTCAGCGCATCGGCCACGCCCGAGTCTGAGGTGAGGTCGAGCGAGCTGGTGAAGTCGCCCTCCGTGACGGCCTCGGTCTTGGCCGTCAGGTTGAGCGTGAACTTGTCGCCGCTGGTCGCGTTGGTGTCGACCTCGATCGTGACGCCTTCGAAGCCACCCTTGGCCTCGTTGTTGGCATCGGCGATGGAAATGGTCTGCGTCCGGCCGTCCTCGTCTTGGTAGGTCAGGTCCGAGCCGTCGACGGTGAATTCGATGACCTTGTCCTCGGTGCCGGAGTAGGCGCCGCCGAGCGTGAAGCCGCCGGTGGTGATGGCCGTGCCGTCGCCGTCGTCGCTAACCGAAGAGACGGTCGCCACGGCATCCGCAGCGGGGGTGGTGGTGGTAGCGACCGTCCCGATGCCGAGCGACGAGACGCTGGTGCGGCCGATCGTGGTGCTGAAGGTGTCGCCGGACTTGTCGCCCACCTGGAAGGAGAGGTCGGTGCCCGCAGCGTCGTTGGTGAAAAGCTTGGTGCCGTTGAAGTTGGCGCCGCCCAGGATGTCCGAGACCTCGGCGCCGAGCGCCGCGACCTGGCTCTGGATGGCGGCGCGCTCTTCGTCGCCCATCGAGCTGTTGCCGGCCTGGACGGCCTTCTCCTTCATCGTCTGGAGGATATCCATCGTGGACCCGAGCGCACCCTCGGCGACGGTCAGCATCGACTTGGCGTCGCCGATGTTGCCGAGCGCCTGAGCCTGGCCCCGCGTCGTGGCCTGGAGCTTGTTCGAGATCGTGAAGCCGGCCGAGTCGTCGGCGGCCGAGTTGATCCGGCTGCCCGTGGCGAGGCGGAGCTGGCGGGAGCCGATCTCGCTCGTCGTCTTGTTGAGCGAGGACAGCGCGAGCGCCGACTGCGTGTTGGTGTTGATGCGGAAGGACATGGCGTGTACCCGTGGGGCGGTGTGGTGAGGTTCTGGCGAGCCGGGCTGTCCGGCCTCTGGCTCACTCATCGAAGCGCCCGGCGGGCTCTTTACCCTGGAGATCCTCCCCGCCACCGTTTTTCGTCTACCCGTCGCGGTGGGAACGAAACCGTTCCGTCGCGGCGACGCCAGACGCCGATCGGGCGGCCGCGGGCGGAGGGCGGGGCGGCCTGGTGCCGTGCCCGCCCTACCCGCCTCGGGGGCACCCGGCGCCACTCGGGACCGACCGATCGCTCGGGACCGTCCGAGGGCCGTTGCCTCGAGAGCGCCCGGCGCGGCGTCGCTCGACCGGTGGGGCCTGGCCTCCGGAGGACCTCGCCTACTGGAGGTAGTCCAGCAGCGACATCTGGACCGTCGCGGCGGAGGCGCGGAGGGCGGCCTCGAGGCCCGTCTGGCGGCGCTGGAGCTCGCCGAGGACCTCGGTCAGGTCGATCTCCTCAATCGACGCGCGGCGCTCGCCGATCAGGACGTCCTGCGTCTCGACGGCGTCGCGGGCGTGGGCGAGCGTCCGCGAGACGGCCCCGCTCTGGCCGCCGAGGCGGGCGTAGTGGTCGATCCCGGCGTTGGCCCCGTCGAGCGCGGCGGCCAGCGCGTCGGCGTCGCCGGAGCGGATGGCGTCGGCGAGGGCCTGGAGCCGGTCGGTCGCCGGGACGCCGCCAATGTGGAGGGCGTCGGTGGCGTTGAGCGTGACGGTCACGCCCGGGGCCACCTCGCGACGGCGCTGGCCCGAGAAGTCGCCGGGCGCCAGCGTTCCGTCGGCGTGGACGGGAGCGGTGTCGGTCGCGTTGCCGGCAAAAAGGTGCTCGTCGCCGCTCTTGGCGTTGAGCCGGGCGATGACCTCCTCCCGGAGTGACTCGACCTCGTCGGCGAGGCTCTCGGTGTCGAGGACGCCGTTGGCGGCGCGGAGGCCGAGGTCGCGGGCGTCGGCGAAGAGGTCCGAGAGGCCGTCGAGCTCGGCTTGCGTCCGGTCGGTCCAGAGCGTGGCCGCGTCGAGGCTCCGGCCGTACTGCGCGAGCCGGTCCTGGACCCGGCCGAGCGTGCGGGCCTGCGTGAACCCGCCGGGGTCGTCGGACGGCCGCTGGATCCGGTAGCCCGTCGCGAGCTGGCTGTTGAGGACGTCGACGGCCGTGCGGGCGTCGGGGAGTGCCCGCCGGGTCCCCGATTGGGCGACGGCGCGCGTGAGCGCGGTGACGACGGGGCGGGGCATGGCGCGGCGCCGGACGGCGGGGCTAGAGGGCGAGGAGCGTGTCGAACAGGGTCGTGGCCGTCTCGAGCACGCGGGCCGAGGCGGCGTACGACTGCTGGAACTGGATGAGGTTGGCCATCTCCTCGTCGAGCGAGACCGACGAAACGCCCGCGCGGAGGGCCTCGGCGTGGGCCGTGACGGCCGCGCTGGCCGTCGCGCTCGACGCGGCCCGCCGCGCCTCGGTGCCCACGTCGGCCAGGAGCCGCGCGGCGTCCGCCCCGACGGCGTCGCCGAGGCCGGCGAGGAGCGTGGCCACGCTCCCGTCGCCCGGCCCGCCGGTCCCGGCGGCGACGGCCTCGGCCGAGAGACCGGGCGCGAGGGCGAACGTGGCCGCCGTCGTCCCGGTCGGGTCGAAAAAGTCGAGGCCGGACGAGCCGTCGAGGCCGGTCCCGCCCGCGTGTGCGGCGTTGACCTGGGAGACGACGCTTCCCACGAGGGCGTCGAGCCCCGCGCGTGCCGTGGGGAGGGCCATGCCGATGACGTGGAGGCCGGCCCCGAGGGCGCCGTTCTCGATGCCCGGCAGGGGGAGCGGCGCGTCGGACCCCGTGGCCCGGATAGCCGGTGTGGCGACGGCCGGGGGGAGGGCCAGCCGGAGCGGGAGCGCGTCCTCGCCCTGGACGGCCATCATTCCGCCGATCGAGAGCGAGACGGTCCCGTCGGCCTGGGCCTCCACCTTGAACGGAGCGAGGCCGGCGAGCTCGTCGAGCAACTGGTCGCGGCGGTCGAGCGCGTCGAGGTCGTCGGCGCCCTGCGAGCGGGCCGTGCGGATGGCGACGTTGAGGCCGGCGACCTCGGCGAGCAGTCCGTTGGTGCGGTCGATGGAGCCGCGGAGGTCGGCCGCGGCCGAGGCGCCGAAGGCGTCGAGCCGCTCGGCCGCGCCGCGGACGGTCTGAGTAAGGTGGCCGGCGGCGGCCAGGAGCGCGTCGCGCGTGCCGAGGTCGGTGGGCGCGTCGGCGACGTCGGACCAGGCGGCGAAGAAGCCGCCGACGGCGCCGAGGAGCGCGTCGCCGCCGTCGGGCGCCAGCTGGCCCTCGAGCCCGGCGAGGAGGAGCGCGCCCTGCTCGGCGCCGCCCGTCCCCGCGCGGCCCTGGCGGACCGCCGCGTCGAGGACCCCGTTGCGGACCCGTTCGAACCCGCCGATATGGACGCCCGCGCCTGCGCTCGGGAGCCCGCGGATGACGAGGCCGCCCCGCGTGGCGGGCGTGGCCCGGAGCCCGACCGTTCGCCGCGTGTAGCCGGGCGTCTCGACGTTGGCGATGTTCTGGCCGGTCGCGTTCGTCGCGGCCATGCTCGCGAGGAGGCCCTGGCGGGCGGTCGAGAAAAGGCTGTTGAGGCTCATGGCTAGCCGGTCTGGCGGACGCGCCCTGGTCCGGATGCGCCGACGGCGCCCTGGGCGGTGTAGACCTGGGCCGTCGGCGGGGCCGTCAGCTGCTGCCACGCCCCGAGGAGGTCGCGGCCGAGGGCGACCGCGTGGGTCAGCGCGAGCTCGAGGTCGTCGCAGGCGGCGCGGGCCTCGCGGGCGGCGGCCTCGAGGGCGGTCCGCTGCTCGGGCGCCGCGGCGGGCGCGTCGGGCGCGGCCACGCGGCGCTCGCGAGCGCGGCGCCGGCGGTCGAGCTCGGCCACGGCGTCGAGCGTCTCGGCCGAGGCGGCCTCGAACGTCTCGGGCGAGGCGTCGCGGAGGGCGGCGAGCTGGGCGCGGGCGGCGTCGCGGAGGGCGGCGAGCGCCTCGCGCTCGGGAGCGAACACGTCGGTCATGGGGAGTCCTCGAGGGGATCGATGGAAACGGGCGGGTCTTGAGCGGGCGGGTACAATCGGAGCGCCTCGTCCATCGACATCGCCCGTCGCGGGGTGCGCGCCGCGGGGCCGCCCGCCTCAGGCGCGGCGTCGCCGAGGCCGGCGGGGTCAGCCGGGAGCCGCCCGGCCCGGGCCCACTGCGCCATCAGGAGGTCGGCGATCCCGAACGTTCCGGTGTCGACGAGGTGGTCGGTCAGCGTGTCGGTCAGCGTGTCGCGCTGGAGGTCGGCCTGGCCGGTCATCATCCCCTCCTCCTCGCTCTGGAAGAGGTCCTTCGTCATGACCTCGACGAACTGGCGGACGAGGACGGCCTCGAACTGGCGGGCCGCCTCGACGGGGTCGTCGGGCGCGGCGGCCCGGGTGGGGCCGGGGCCGGCGGCGGTCGCGGGGGAGATCGGGGTCATGGGGCGGGGCTAGAGGACGACGAGCTCGCCCTGGAGCGCGCCCGCGCGGTCGATGGCCTGGAACACGGCGATCACGTCGCGGGCCGCCAGTCCGAGCTCGTTGAGCGCCGCCGCCAGCTCGGCGACCGTCGTGTTCGGCTGGAGCACGACCGACCGGGCCGGCGCCTCGTCGATGTCGACGCTGCCGACGGGCACGGCGACCGTCTCGCCGTTGCGCGAGAACGGCCCGGGCTGGGAGATCGCGGGGTCGACGGCCGTCGAGATCGTCAGCGAGCCGTACGTGATCATGACCTCGGCGATGGAGACGGCGCCGCCCGCCACGATCGTCCCGGTCCGCTCGTTGACGACGACGCGCGCGGGCACGTCGACGCCCACGCGGAGCCCTTCGAGCGCGGCCATCAGCCCGGCCGGCCCGCCCGCCTCGGCGGGCACTTCGACCCGGACGAGCCCGGCGTGGACCGTGTTCGCGGCCCCCGGGAACGCCGCGTTGACGGCCTCGGAGATGGCGGCGGCGTTCGTGAAGTCGGGGTCGCGGAGGACGAGGTCGAGCGCGCCCGTCGGGAGCGCCGTCCCCGCCGTCAGGCGGACGATCCCGCCCGACGGCACGCGGCCCGTGTTGGTCGGGCCCGTCCGCGCGGAGGTCCCGGCGGCGTCGGCCAGGAGCGTCCCGGTCAGGACCGGCCCCTGGGCCATCGCGTAGACCTCGCCGCCGCTCAGCATGTCCTGGAGCGGCGTCTGGAGCAGGACGCCGCCCGACAGCGAGCGCGCGTCGCCCAGCGAGGCGACGGTCACGTCGACGGACGAGCCGGGCCCGGCGAACGGGTCGAGCGTGGCCGTGACCATCACGGCCGCCGCGTTGCGCGAGCCGAGGTGCTGGGGGTCGACGGCGATCCCGAACCGCTGGAGCATGTTGGCGATGCTCTGGACGGTGTACGGCGCGCCGGACCGGCCCCGTGCGCGGTCGCCGGTCCGGTCGAGCCCCACGACGATGCCGTAGCCGGTGAGTTGGACGGGCGCGGCGCCGGCCGGGACCACGAGGTCCTTGAGCCGGGCGCTGGCGGTCGTCTGGGCCGGGGCGTCGGCGGCGAGGGCCGCCAGGAGGAGAATGACGAGGAGCGGGCGCATGGCTAGGGGGTGCCGGCGGCGCCGGCGGCGGACGCGCCGAGGACGACGGCGCCCACGATCACGGCGGCCGTGCCGACGAGCGTGAGGAACCGCCCGCGCAGGAACGACGGGCCGCGGCCCTCCTGCTGGTAGGCCACGTCGGCCCCGGCGATCTGGTAGGACAGGACCGTGTTGGCCGTCGTCACGTCGGCCGGGCGGACGAGCCCGCGGACCGTCATGAGGTGGACGTCGCCGTCCACGTTCAGCCGGCGCTCGCCCTCGATGGCCAGGTTGCCGGCCGGGTCGACGTCGACGACGCGGGCCGTGATCGTGCCGGAGAGGAGGTCGCTCTGGACCGTCCGGCTGTCGGCGTCGCGCTGGCCGCCGACGCGGGCGTCGAGGCCGAAGTACCCGCCGAGCGACGACGAGCCGGCCCCCGAGACCGCCGAGGTGGCCTGGGCCGAGCTCTCGGACTGGCGCCGCGCCGACGTCCGCTCGGCGAGGACGACCGTGAGGAGGTCGCCGGCCTGGTAGGCGCGGAGGTCGGAAAAGAGCGAGACGGGCCGCCGTGGGGCGGGCTCGGCCGCCGGCTCGGCGACGGGCTGGGCCCACACCGGGGCGGCGACGAGCAGGAGGAGCAGGACGCGGGTCATGGGTCAGAGGGTGGCGGTCCAGTCGCCCTCGCCGGGCGCGGTGAGCTGGACGCGGTAGGTGGCGCCGGTGGCGGCGCAGACGGCGCGGACGGTCTCGCCGAGGGCCCCGCGCTCGCGGGCCTCGCAGTCGAGCGTGACGGCCACGGCGCCGCGGGCGTAGCGGACGCGGAGGGCGTCGCCGGTCTCGGCCGCGGCCGGGGCCTCGACGAGCCGGCCGGTGAGGACGGTCCCGGCGCGGAGCGACCGGGCGGCCGTCCAGCCCGCACCGAGCGCGTCGGCGGGGAGAACGGCGGACAGGCGGGTGGTCTCGACGCGGTCGAGGCGGACCGCACCGGCGACGGGCTCCCCTCGATCGACGTCGGTGATCAGGACCGGCGCGGTCTCGAACACGGCGACCTCGAGGTAGGCCCAGCCGGCGGGCGCCCAGGTGCCGTCGGGCTCCTGCGCTTCCACTTCGGCCGAGACGCGCCCGCGCGGGGCCGCGTCCCGGAACCGGACGCGGAGCGGGGGCGGCGCGGCCTCGGCCCCGCCGCTGAGGCGGACGACGCGGACCTCGGCGTCGGGCCAGACGTCGGCGACGGCCGCCTCGGCGGCCGCGACCACGTCGGCCTCGGTCGCCGAGGCGGCCGGGGCGGCGAGGAGCGCGAGCAGGAGGCCCAACCGGGTCATCGCTTGACGCCGTTGGCGATCTGGAGCATCTCCTCGCCGGCCTGCACCATCTTCGAGTTCATCTCGTAGGCCCTCTGGGCCGCGATGAGGTCCACCATCTCCTGGACGACGTCGACGTTGGAGCCCTCGAGGAAGCCCTGCTGGATCGTGCCGAGGCCGTCCTCGCCGGGCGGTGCGATGACGGGCGCCCCGCTCCCCTCGGTCTCGGCGAACAGGTTGCCGCCGAGCGCGCGGAGCCCGGCCGGGTTCTGGAACCGCGACAGCTCGACCTGCCCCAGCTCGACCGGCTCGGTCTCGCCGGGCAGCAAGGCGCGGACCGTCCCGTCGGCCTGGACCTGGACCTCGAGCGCGTCGGGCGGGACCTCGATGCCGGGGTCGAGCGCGAACCCGCTCTGGGTCACGAGGAGCCCGTCGGCCGTCAGCGTGAACGCGCCGTCGCGGGTGTAGGAGCGGCTGCCGTCGGGCATCTGGACGGCGAAGAAGCCGTCGCCGTTGATGGCGAGGTCGAGCGCGTTGCCGGTCTCGCTGAGGCCGCCCTGCGTGAACGTCGCGACGGTGGCGACGGCGAGGGCGCCGTGGCCCATCTGGAGCGAGGCCGGCGCGCCGGCCGCCCCGTCCTCGCCGCCCGCCGCGCGGACGCGCTGGTACAGGAGGTCCTGGAAGGCGACCCGGTTCCGCTTGAACCCGGTCGTGTTGGCGTTGGCGAGGTTGTTCGCCGTGTTGTCGACGCTCGTTTGTTGAGCGCTCATGCCGAGGGCGGCGGTGCGGAGGGCGCGGAGCATGGGGCGGGAGGGATGAGGGGAAGGAGGGACGCCAGGGGGATCTGCGTCTCCCTCTGGATCAGAACGTGCCGAGGTCGCGGGTGACGGCGCCGAGCGTCTCGTCGGTGGTGCGGAGCGCCTTCTGCTGGCTCTCGAAGAGCCGGACGTGGTTCATGAGCTCGACCATCTCGCCGACGGCGTCGACGTTGGAGCCCTCGAGAAAGCCCTGACGGACGCGGGCCTCGGCCGGCGCGAGCGCCAGCCCGGTGCCGTCGAACGTGGCCCCGTCGAGGCGGGCTAGCTGACCCGGGTCTTCGACGGCGACCGTCTGGACCCGCCCGGCCAGGACGCCGCCGACGGTGACGTCGCCGGCCGTGTCGACGGCGATCTCGCCGCCGGAGGGCGGGAGCGTCAGCGGCGTCCCGTCGTCGCGGAGGAGGAGGTGGCCCTGCGGCGAGCGGACGGTCCCGTCACCGTCGAGGACGAACGCGCCGGCGCGCGTGAGGCGCGTCCGGCCGTCGGCGTCCTGGATGGCGAAGAAGCCGTCGCCGTCGAGCGCGAGGTCGAGCGCGTTGCCGGTCTGGATGAACTCGCCCGGCGCGAGGTCGGCGACCTGCCCGCCGACGCGGGTGCTTTGCGGCGCGCCCTCGGCGTCGATCCGCTCGCGGAGCGCCGTCGCGAAGGCCTGGTCGCGGCGGTAGCCGACGGTGCCCGCGTTGGCGAGGTTGTTCGCGACGCGGTCCTGGCGCTGGGCCAGCTCGGCCATGGAGGCGGCGGCGTTGCGGAGGCGGAGGAGCATGGGGGCGGGGCGGTTGGCCCAGCGCCTCTGCAAATGCCCCGCCGCGCCCCCGCGGCCCGATTCCGCGCCCCACGGCCACGTCGGCCGCGTCGTCCCTTTCCGGACTGCGGAAAGTCGTTCCGCCATCGCGCCCACGGCGCCGGCCTCAACGAACGACGGCCCGCGCTTTTCCAGCGCGGGCCGTCTCAGGGTGCCCCCAGTAGGATTCGAACCTACGACACGCGGATTAAGAGTCCGCTGCTCTAACCAACTGAGCTATAGGGGCACCCGCAAGGTACAGAGCCCCCCAGCGAGGGCAAGCGGAGGCGTTATGAAACTGCGACCCCGCCCGCCTCGGCACCCGCGCGGAGCCACCGAGGCGGGAGCGGTGGGTTAGAACGAGACCGGGAAGGCCACGTCGACGTCGATCTCGTCGCTCGTCGCCGTCGAACTCGTCTTCGGGCCCTCGTCGAAGTGGTAGAGGAGCACGTTCATCGTGCCCGTGCCTGACGCGCCGGCGGCCGTCGTGACCTGGAACGTGAGGCCGACGGCGTAGTCGCCGCCGTTCTCGTCCTCCGACGTGTAGTCGCTCTCGGAGTCCGTGACAGTCACGGTCCCGAGCGAGGCCGGGGAGAGGGCGTAGCGGAATAGGTGCTCCTCCGACTCCTCCTCGATCTCCTCGGTGATGTCATCGTCGTTGAACGTGTCCCGCAGCTGGATCGACCCGTTGTACGTGGTGCCGGGTTCGAGGGCCAGCGCCGTAGGCGTGAACGTCGGGTTCGTGCCGTCCGCGTCGAAGTTGGCCTGGATCGTGACCGGCGAGGCCGTGCTCGACGTGGGCGTGAGCGAGAGCGTGACCTGCGTAATGAGCTCCTCCTCGCCGGCGTTGCCGTCCGGCGCACCGGAGTCGCAGGCGGTGAGGGAGAGGGCGCCCAGGAGGGCGAGCGCGCCGAGGGCGCGCGTCGTGTTGTGCGTAACCATGGGAGTGGGGGGAGGGAGTGGACGTCGCCCCCGAGAGGCCAACCGGCCCGCTCGGCCGGCGACAGGGAACGGCCGGGACGGTCCCGGCCGAGTCGGTCGCCTAGCCGAGCGGGACCGCCACGCGGAGCGTGACGTTGCGGCCGGGCTCGTCGACGAAGTAGCGGAAGCGCCCGAGGGCGTCGCGGTACCGGACGTCGAACAGGTTCTGGACGCCGAGCTGGACCCGGAACGGGGCTCCGACCCAGTCGACGGTCCCGCCGAGGCGGAGCCCGACGAGCGTGTAGCCGGGCGGGTACGGCGCGGCGAGGTAGGCCCCGGGCTGGACCCGGTCCTGCCGCGTCACGTGCTGGACGTCGGCCTCGGCGAAGAGGCCGTCGAGGCCGAGCGCGCGGCCCGGCTCGACGCGGACGTGTCCGCCGAAGCGGTCCGACGGGACGCCGTAGAGCGGGCCGCCGAGGTCGAGGTTGTCGGCCCGGAGGACCGACGCCCGCGCGCCGAGGTCGAGCCAGTCGAGCGGGCGGATCTCGACCTGCGCGTCGACGCCCGCCAGCCGGGCGTCGGTGTGCGTGTAGGCGTAGGTCGGGAAGGTGCCCCGGATCGTGACCGTCGGGTCCGGCTGCTCGAGCGCGTAGACGTAGTCGAACACGTGGTTGACGTAGCCCGCGACCTCGGCGCTCACGTGCTCGCTCTCGTGGCGGAGCGTGGCGTTGACGTCGAGGCTCCGCTCGACGCCGAGGTCCGGGTCGCCGATCTCGAACTGGGCCGTCCCGTGGTGGACGCCGAACGAGTACAGCTCGCTCACGTTCGGCGGGCGCCACGCGCTGCCCACGTTGCCGGCGATGCTCCAGTGCTCGCCTAGCGAGTACAGGCCGCCGAGGACGGCCGCGCCGCCGACGAACGTCCGGCGGACGTCGGCGAACCCGCGCGTCTCGACGTCGCGCGGGAAGGCCCGCTGCGTCCGCGCGTCGAGGCGGAGGCCGGCGTCGAGCGTCAGCCGGCCCGTCGCCGCGAACGAGCCGTGGGCGAAGAGGCCGCCGTCGTACGCCCGGAAGTTGGGGACGAGGAAGCCCGTCTCGCCGTTCTCGTTGAGCTGCGTCCGCGCCTGGAGTCCGACCGTGAGCCGCGCCCGGTCCGAGACGTTCGGCTCGACCTTGAGATCGACCGATTGCGTGAGGAGCGAGAGGTCGAACGAGGGCGCCTCGCCCGGCGTCTCCTCGAACCGCCCGTGCGCGTCGAACTCCTGGCGGCGGTTGTTCTGGACCGCGTACTGCGCGTCGACGTGGTGCCCGTCGCCGAACGTCGTGTGGGCGTGGAGGCTCGCCACGTCGTGCGTGACGGCCTGCTTCGGGGCCTCGATCTCGTACGAGAACTGGTAGTCCCACGCCGGGTCCGGCCCGCCGCGGGCGATGATCTCTTCGAGGTTGCGGAGGTTGCCGAAGTGGGAGCCCTTGTAGATCCCGAGCTCGGTGGTGTACCGGCGGAGGTGGCCGTCGACCTCGAGCGGGCCGCGGCGGTAGCCGAGCGTGAGGTGCCCCGCGGCCTCGGCGAACGCCGAGTTGCGGATGACGACGTCGGGCGTCCGGGCGTCGCCGGCGCGGCGGACCGAGCCCTGGAGCCGCCACGCGAACCCGGGCAGCGCCTCGGAGGCGCCCTCGACGACCGCCGAGCCGGCGCCCTGGCCGCTGTTCGAGAACGCCTGCAGCGAGAGGTCGCCCCCGACGCCCGGCTCGAACACGAGGTCCGGGTCGTCGATCCGGACGACGCCGCCGATGGCGCCGGCCCCGTACTCGACGCCGGCCGCGCCCTTGACCACCTCGATCCGCCCGGCCGCGAACGGGTCGATCTCGGGCGCGTGCTCGCCGCCCCACTGCTGGCCCTCTTGGCGGACCCCGTTCTCGAGGATCAGCACGCGGTCGGAGTGGAGCCCGCGGACGACGGGCTTCTGGATCGTCGGGCCGGTCGAGAGCGACGTGACGCCGTTGAGCCGGGCGAGCGTCTCGCCGAGCGAGGCGCCGCGGAGCTCCTCGAGGTCCTCGGCGTCGAGCACGTCGACGGCGCGCGTGTCGCGCCCGAGGCGCTCTTGCGCCTCGTCGGCGGTGACCTCGACCTCGTCGAGCACGTCCTCCGCCGGCGCGAGGCGGACGTCGAGCGGCACCGTCCGCGGCACCCCGATCACGTCACGGAACGGCTCGTAGCCGACGAAGCTCACGACGACGGTCGCGGTGTCGGAGGGGAGGTCGGGAATCGAAAAGCGGCCGTCGGCGTCGGTGGCCGCCGCGCGGTCCAGCGTGGGCAGGCGGACGGCGGCGCCGGGGAGCGGGTCGCCGGTGGCCGCGTCGGTCACGCGGCCGGAGAGGGATTGGGCGGAGACCGCGCCGCCCAGGAGGGCCAGCGCGACCGCCAGGAGAAAGCGGGGGGAGGTCATCGGTGCTGTCGCAGGACCGCGGACGCGCGGTCAGAGCCAGAGCCGGCGCACGCGCGCCGGACGAACCGCTGCCCCGGGGGCAGCGCTAGGCGACAGCGGGGGGGCCTCGGGCCGGGGCGACCGCCCGGCGGAAATCGACGTAGGCCTCGACCGCGGCCTGTTGGCGGTCGGGGTCGGCGACGGAATCGGCGGGGTCGACGACGTCGTCGAGCATGGCGAAGCTCAGGCCGGAGCAGACTGCGCAGTCGATGGCGTGGACGTCGCCGCCGGTGCACGGCGTCGAGGCGTGGTCGGCCCCGTCGTCGTGGTGGTCCGCCTCGTGCGACTGTTGGGCCTCCGCCCACTCGACCGCGTGCGCCGCCCGGTGGACGGACGACGCGCCGAGCCCCGCGAGGAGCACGGCGAGCAGGAGCAGGGCGGGGGCGCGACGCATCGGGGGGCTAACGTACGAACACGTCGAGCGGTGCCCGCCTCGGCGACCTCACGGAGACTCCGAGGAGAGAGGCGCCGAGGCGGGCGGGGTCAGCGCGCGACCGTGAGCGGGAGCGCCGCGAACGTCTCCGTCGTCGACACACGGACGATGTAGACGCCCGCGGGGAGGCCCTCGACTGGGACCGGCACCGTCTGCCGACCTGCTGCCCGCGCGCTCGCCAGCTGCCGGACGACGCGGCCGAGCAGGTCGACGATGGAGACCTCGACCGCCCCGGTCTGCGCCACGTCGAACGACACGGCCACGCCGGTGGCAGCCGGGTTCGGAGTCAGCGCGAGCCCGAGCGCCGCGCCCGGCCCGTTCTCCGTCGCCACGTTGTCGACGGCGTCCACGTCGATGGCCTCGCTGAACTCGCTCGTGTTGCCGTTGGCGTCGGTGGCCGTGGCCGTCACGTAGAGGCCGGGGTCGACCGGCTCCGCTAGCTCGATGGAGAACGGGGCGTCGCCGTCGGGGCCCGTCGTCACCTCGGCCGCCCCCAGGAACGCCTCGCCTTCACCGTAGCCGGTCGGGTCGACCGCGCCGTTGGCGAACAGCTCGACCCGGTACGTCCCGTTCGGTCGCGACGAGAGCGTCCCCGTGATCGTCGTCGTCGTCGTGTTGGAGTAGGTCGTGGCCGCGTCGAGGACGGGGAAGTTCTGTCGGTCGTTCGGGCCGCTGTCGCCGTCGCCGGGGTCGTTGGGCGTCCGCCCGTCGGGTTTGATCTCGATCCCGAGGGAGCCGTTCTCGAAGATGGCGTTGCCGAGGATCCGGTTGCGGACGCTCGACGCCTCCTCGATCTGGACGCCGTTGTCGCCGCTGTAGGCGATCACGTTGCCCTCGCCCGGCTCGGTCCCGCCCACGACCGAGTCGGCCGCGCCGAACTGGAGCTCGACCCCGTCGTCGCCGTTGCCGAGAGGGCTCTCGCCGTCGACTGCGACGCCGATGTAGTTGCCCTGGATGACGTTCCGGAGCGCCACGTCGTCTTGGCCGAGCTCGTTGTACCCGTCCACGTCGACGCCGTCCGTCGTGTTGCCCGAGATGAGGTTGCGGGCGGAGGGCGAGGCCCCGCCGATCACGTTGTCCGATGAGGCCACGTCGAACCCGTCGTCGCCGTTCGGCATGGCCATCGTGCCCGTCACGTCGGTCCCGACGAAGTTGCACTCGAACGTGTTGCCCCCCGCGCCCTCGACGTCGAACCCGTCGCTGGAGAACCGGTGGATGACGAGCCCGCGGACGGTCGCGCCGCCGCCGCGTTCGATCTGGATGCCCTCGATGTCGCTGCCCGCCTGCTGCCCATCGAGGACGATCTGGAGCGTGGCCGGCCACGTCTCGCAGTCGGCCCCCTGCTGCGTGAGCCCGTCGATCACGACGGGCTCGAGGACCGACGGCAGTTGCGAGAGCGGCCGGATCGTGTGCGGGCCGCCGCCTGGGATGTCGAACGCGATGACGTCCTGGCCGTCGCCGTTGGGCGCGTTGTTGGCGTCGACGATGGCCGCGCGGAGGGAGCCCGGTCCGGCGTCAGCGACGGTCGTGACCGTGAACGTGGTCTGGGCCGCGACGGCCGGGGCGAGGAGGGCGAGGAGAAGCAAGGGGCGCATGAGCGGAGGGGAAGGGAGTCCCACACAGAAGCGGAATCCCCGACCGGACCGGCTCACCTCTCCGCCTCAGTCTCCCCACGGAGTCCTCGAGGTGGGCGGGGTCAGGAGGCGCCGTTCCCGTCGCTCGTCGCGATCTGGAAGCCAATGGGGCGGCTGCCGCGCGGGTCCTCCTGCTTGAGCTGCTTCCGCATCCGCTCGTACTCCTTCTCGACCTCCGGCGTCACGCTCGGCCGCGTGTCCTCGAGCGCCCGCTCGAAGTCGCTAGAGGTGACGGTCTCGGTGTCGAGGTCGGCGCGGAGCGCCAGCAGGCCGGCCTTCCGGACGAGGTTCTCGAGGTCGGCCCCGGAGAACCGCTCGGTCCGCTCGGCGAGAGAATCGAGGTCGACGTCGTCGGCGAGCGGCATGGCGCCGGTCTGGATCTCGAGGATCCGGCGGCGGCCCTCCTGGTCGGGCACCGGCACGTACACGATCTCGTCGAACCGGCCCGGGCGGAGGAGCGCCGGGTCGAGGAGCGTCGGCCGGTTCGTCGCGCCGACGACCACGACGCCCTGGAGCTCTTCGAGCCCGTCCATCTCCGCGAGCAGCGTGTTGACCACGCGCTCGGTCACGTTCGAGTCGCCGAACGAGCCGCCGCGGGCCGGCGCCAGCGCGTCGATCTCGTCGATGAAGATGACCGTCGGCGAGACCTGGCGGGCGCGCTTGAAAAGCTTCGACACCTGCTTCTCGCTTTCGCCGACCCACTTGCTCAGCAGGTCGCTCGACTTCGTCGCGATAAAGTTGGCCTCGGCCTCGCGGGCGACGGCCTTCGCGAGGAGCGTCTTCCCGTTGCCGGGAGGCCCAAAGAGGAGGAAGCCACGGGCCTGGCGGATGCCGAGCCGGCGGAACGCGTCGGGGTGCTTGAGCGGGAGCTCGATACCTTCCTGGAGCTGCTGCTTCGTCTCCTCCAGCCCGCCGATGTCGTTCCAGCCGACGTTCGGGACCTGGATCTGGATCTCGCGGAGCGCGCTCGGCTGGACCCGCTTGATGGCGTCCCCGAAGTCGTCGTCCGTTACGACGAGCTCGTCGAGGACCTCGGCCGGGATCTCGTCCAGGTCGAGGTCGAGCCCGGGGAGGACGCGCCGGAGCGCAGAGATGGCGGCCTCACGCGCCAGCGCGCCGAGGTCGGCCCCGACGAACCCGTAGGTCGTCCGCGCGAGCGTCTCGAGGTCGACGCCCTCGGCGAGCGGCATCCCTCGGGTGTGGATGTTGAGGATCTCCCGGCGGCCCTGCGTGTCCGGCACGCCGATCACGATCTCGCGGTCGAACCGGCCCGGCCGGCGGAGCGCCTCGTCGATGGCGTCCGGCCGGTTCGTCGCGCCGATCACGACGACGTTGCCGCGGGCCTCCAGCCCGTCGAGGAGCGTCAGGAGCTGGGCGACGACGCGGCGCTCGGCCTCGCCGGTCTCGTCGCGCGCCGGCGCGATCGAGTCGATCTCGTCGATGAAGATGATGGCCGGCGCCTGCGCTTCGGCCTCCTCGAACACCTCGCGGAGGCGGCCCTCGCTCTCGCCGTAGTACCGGCCCATGATCTCGGGCCCGTTGATGACCGAGAAGTGGGCGTTCGTCTCGTTGGCGACGGCGCGCGCCAGCAGCGTCTTGCCGGTCCCGGGCGGTCCGTAGAGGAGCACGCCCTTCGGCGGGTCGATGCCGAGGCGGGCGAACAGCTCGGGGTGCTTGAGCGGGAGCTCGATCATCTCGCGGACCTGGTCGACCGTGTCGCCGAGGCCG
This sequence comes from Rubrivirga marina, assembly GCF_002283365.1. NCBI lineage: Bacteria > Pseudomonadati > Rhodothermota > Rhodothermia > Rhodothermales > Rubricoccaceae > Rubrivirga > Rubrivirga marina. The sequence continues at coordinate 1,142,033 of NZ_MQWD01000001.1, forward strand.
CCGATGTCGTCGTAGGTGATGCCGATGGGCGGCTCGCCGTCGCTGGGCTCCTGGTACTCCGGGAGGAGCTCGATCTCGGTCTGCTCCGTGACCTGGACGATCCCGCGCGGGCTCGTGCTCGTCACGATGAGGCGGATCTCCTGGAGCCCGAACGCCCGCTGCTGGCCGAACAGGCGCTGCGCGACCTCGGGCGGGAGGCCGGGGATCCCGTCCTGCGGGCCGGGCTGGCTGCGGTAGACGCTCGTCGAGACCGTGTCGCCGGTCACGAGCGGGCGGCCGAGGAGCGTCCGGAGGAGCGCCTGGCCGCGGCCCTGGAGGCGGACGCCCGGCTGGGCCGGCGCCAGCGTCACCCTCGCCGCCGGCTGGACGCGCGCGACGGCGACCTCGACGTGGTCGCCCATCGACACGCCGGCGTTGGCGCGGACGAGGCCGTCGAGGCGGATGATCCCGAGCCCGGCGTCGGCGGGGTAGGGCGGGAAGGCGATGGCGGCCGTCGTATTTTTCGGCCCACGGAGCTCGACGATGGCGCCGGGCGAGACGCCGAGCTCGGTCAGCGCCTCCTGGCTCAGCCGAGCGATGCTCTTGCCGAAGTCGGGGTTTTGGGCGCCGGCCACCTGGAGCCGGACGGTGTCGGTCTGAGTCGGGACTTCGGCCATGTCGATGCGGGATCGGGGCCGGTTCCACGAGGAGCCGCGCGCGATGTTCGGCCCCTCACGGACGCTTCAGGGAGCGAGCCCGTCGCCGCTCCGGCTCCCTCGGCCTCGGCGCCGAGGTGGGGCGACCGGAGTGCTAAAACGTGAACGTCACGCCGAGGTGCGGGGCCAGGAAGTCCGTCCGCGACCGGCGCGGGTACACGCGGATCGTCCCGTCGCGGAACCGGTCGATGTCGCCGCGTCCGAGGAACGTCGCTTCCGTGCCCGAGAGGTAGCGGACGCGGGCGTCGAGCGAGACCGACCCGGGGCGCCCCTCATCGGTGTCGAACGACCCGAGGCGGACCTGCACACCGAGGCCGGCGCCGGTCGTGAACGCGAGGTCGTCGTAGTTGACCGACGAGAGCGGCTCGCCGTACCCGCTGCCGTAGTGGTCGTCGTCGCCGACGCTCGTCTCGGTGAACAGGTACGTCAGCCCGGCCACGCCGTCGACGTACGGTCGGACGGCGCCGCCGGGGACCTGGAGCCGGAGGACCGCCAATCCCTGGGCGAGGTTGTTCGACGTCGTCACGCCGACGCGGACGTCGGGGATCGTGAGGGAGAGCGGGACTTCGCGGCGCTCGTAGCCGTAGAGCGCGACGGTCCCTTCGAGTCCGACGGCGACCGGCGAGCGTGGGACGTTGTAGAAGGCGCCGACCGCGAGCCCGCCGCCGGCCGTTCCGAGCGCGTCGGCGAACGAGCCCTGGGGGACGGCCGCGAAGCCGGAGACGGTGACCGACGGCTGGGCCGAGACGGCGACCGAGGCGAGCAAGGGCACGAGGAGGAGCAGGGTGCGCATGGCCAGGGGGAGAGGAGGTGTGAGCACGTTCTCTGCCGCCGCGCGCTCGCCTCAGGTCACACGGGCAAGCCCCGTTTCTGAAGGGGTTGGCGACGGGTCCGATACAGATCTCTCGCTGTCGGGCCGAGGCCCTGGGTCGAGGTCAGGTCGACCCCGACGGGCGCGCCCCGGCGAACGGAGGGCGACGGCGCGGGTTGACGTCCTCCACTTATCCCTCCGCCCGGGGATCTCGAGTCCATCCTCTACACCGTCTACGTGGCCTCCATGGCCGCCGGCGCGCTCCTGTTCATTACCTGGTCTCGTGACCCGAAGGGCGTTCCGGTCTGGGAGTACCTGGTCGCCGCGATCATCCCGGTGTGGTCGGGCCTCGCCTACCTCGCGATGGGGCTGGGCCTGGGGACCGTCGAGGTCGCCGGTCAGACGACCTATTGGGCCCGCTACGCCGATTGGGTGGTCACGACCCCGCTCCTCCTGGCGGCCCTCTGGATGACGGCGACGACGCGCTCCGACAAGCGGCCCCACGTCCCGACGCTCCTCACGCTCGTCGCCGCCGACGTGGTGATGATCCTGTCCGGTCTCGTCGCGGACCTGTCCGAGGGCAGCGCGCGCCTCGTGTTCTACGGCGTCGGCGTGGCCGCATTGGCGGTCGTGTTCTGGACGGCGTTCACGTCGCTGCGCCGGGTGGCCCATCAGGACGCCGCAGTGGGGCGGATCTACGACCGCGTCGCCCTCTACCTCGCCCTGTTCTGGGTCGGCTACCCGCTCACCTGGATCCTCGGGCCGTCGGGCTTCGGGGTCGTCGGCCAGGACGTCGACACGGCGCTGTTCATCTTGCTGCCGATCTTTTCCAAGGTCGGGTTCAGCGTCTACGACCTGAGCCTGCTCCGCCGGCTGAGCACCGAGGGCGCGCGGGTCCCGGCGCGCCCCGCTTGATCACCGAGCCGGGCCCGCAACGGGTGCGCCGTGGCCTCCCCGAGTGTCTCGCGGTGGGAGTTCGGGGCGGGCACGGCAGAGGAGAAGGGGCCGTCGTCCCTGTGGATCTCGCTGCGCCGAGGGTGACATCGCCCGCCTCGGTGGCTCCCCGGAGCCCGCCGAGGCCGGAGGTGTGGGTACCATCGGGCGTCCCCCCGCCCCGCCATGCCGCCCGAGATCGACCCGACCTGGACCAGCCTCCTCCCACCGATCCTCGCCATCGGCCTCGCCATCGGGACGCGGCAGGTGTACCTCTCGCTCGGGGCCGGCGTGTGGCTGGGCTACACGATCCTGGCCGGGTGGAACCCGCTCGCTGGCCTCGGCGGTGCCATTGAGGGGGCCGTCGGCGTGTTCGGGGACGCCGGCAACACGCGCGTGCTGTTGTTCACGCTCGTCATCGGGGCGCTCATCGCGACGGTCGAGGCGTCGGGCGGCGTCCGCGGGTTCATCGACACGCTCGAGAAACGGGGCTGGGCGTCGTCGAAGCGCGGGGCGCGGCTGTTGTCGTTCCTCGTCGGGATCGTCATCTTCATCGAGTCGAACATCACGGTGCTCGTGGCCGGCGCCGTGTCGCGCCCGCTGTTCGACCGCCAGCGGAGCAGCCGCGAGATGCTGGCCTACCTCATCGACTCGACGAGCGCGGCCGTCTGCATCCTCATCCCGCTCAACGCGTGGGGCGCCTACGTCCTCGGGCTCCTCAACGAGCAGGGCGTCGAGGAGCCGCTCCGCCTGTTCGTCCAGTCGATCCCGTTCAACATCTACGCCATCGCCGCGGTGCTCCTGGCCGGCGTCGTGGCCGTCACCGGCTGGGCGTGGGGACCGATGAAGCGGGCCGAGGACCGGGCCTCGCGCGGCGAGCTGTTCGATCCCGCCGCGGCGCCCGACGTGGACGAGTCGGCCCTCGTGCCGGAGCCGATCGGGACGATCCCGCCGCGCCTCGTCAACATGCTGGTGCCGCTGGGGGTGATGGTCGTCATGATGCCCGTCGGGCTCCTCGTCACGGGCGACGGCAACCTCCTCGACGGGTCGGGCTCGACGAGCGTGCTGTGGGCCGTGCTGAGTGGCCTCCTGGTGGCGTGGGTCCTCATGCTCGTCCAGCGCGGGATGACGGTCGAGCAGCTCACGACGACCGGGCTGAAAGGGGCGGGCGGGATGCTCGGGATGGCCTTCGTGCTCCTGCTCGCCCTCTCGCTCGGGAGCATCACGCGCGAGCTGGGGGCCGGCGTCTATGTCGCCTCCGGCGTGGCCGAGGCAGGCGTGGGGCCGGCGCTCCTCTTGCCGCTCGTGTTCGTCACCGGCGCGTTCGTCGCGTTCTCGACCGGGACGAGCTGGGGCACGTTCGCCATCATGATCCCGATCGCCGTTCCGGCCGCGGCGGCGCTCGGGCTGCCGCTCGCGCCGTTCCTCGCCGCGTCGCTGGCCGGCGGCATCTTCGGCGACCACGCCTCGCCGATCTCCGACACGACGATCGTCTCGTCGCTGGCCGCCGCCACGGACCACATCTCGCACGTCCGGACGCAGCTGCCGTACGCGCTCCTCGCGGGCAGCGTCGCCATCGTGGGGTTCGCCCTCATCGGCGCGCTCGTGTAGCCGGGAGGGGGCCGCCTCGGCGGCTGACCCGCCGAGGCGGGCGGGGTGGCTGCGCCGCCGCTCTGCGGTCAGGCGCGGAGCCGCTCGTTCTCCTCGGTCAGCCGGGCGACCTCCTGGATCGAGCCCTTGAGGTGGGCGCGGAGGTTCTCGTGCTCCTCCCGGAGGGCGGCGAGGTCGCGCTTGAGCTGGTCGATCTCGGCCTTCACCTCGCGGAGGCGGGCCTTCGGGACTCGGATCGTGTCGGCGTCGTCGCTCATGTCGGGGCGTGGCGCCCGGCGGTGGGGTCGGCCGAAAGCTACGGCGGGGGCGGCCTCAGCGCCGCCCGCCGTCCGGCGCGTTGTCGATGGGCTGCGGCCGGTAGTTCTCGTCGTCGTTGGCCGGCGGCGGCGGGGTCTCGCGGCCGAGGGCGTCGGCGCCGGGCAGGCGCGGGATGTCCTCGGACGTCACGGCCGCCTCCTGCTCCAGCGTCGTGCGCGCCACGCCGCTCCCGTCCGTCGCCCCGACGATGACGCGGTACGTGCCGGCCGAGGGGAGCGTCAGGCGAAGCCGCGCGCGGTCGCCGTCGGGCGAGGCCGGCGTCCGCTCGCCGTCGGGCCCGACGAGCGTGAGCGACGGCGTGAACCCCTCGGCGCGGACCTCGAGGCGGACCCGGTCGCCGACGCGGCCGCGGATCGAGTAGGTCTGGGTGTCGCCGGCCTGGAGCGAGTCGGTCACGGCCTGGCCGTTCGTCGGGAGCGTCCGCGTCACGACCTGCTCGGGCTCCTCGGCCGCCTCGACGGCGAGCTGGACCGTGTAGGCCCCGGTCTTCCCGGCCGATTGCGACGTGACGACGAGCGTGTGCGTCCCGTCGCGCTGGGGCGTGAACACGAACGTGACCACGCCACCGGCCCGGCCCGTCTCGCCGCTCACGGCCCCGCCTGGGCCCTCCATCTGGACGACCGGCGCGAACGCGCTCGACCGGACGGTCACGGTGTGCTCGCGGCCGGCCGCGCCCGTGAACCGGTAGCGGTCGCGGAAGAAGCCCTCGACGCGCTCGCTGAACTTCCCGAGCTCGGCCTGGACCGCCGAGCCGTTCGGCGTGAGCGGGCGGACCGGGTTCTCGCTCACGATCCGGAACGCGTAGTCGCCCGTCTCGCCCGGCCGGCGCGCGGCGATGAGGATCCGGTAAAGGCCTGGCCCGCGGAGGCCGGTCACGGCCACGACGCGCGCGCCCGTGTCGGGGTCGTCGGAGAGCGTCTCGGCCTCGACGCGGTCGCCCTCGGGCGTCTCGACCACGAGGTCCGGGAAGAAGTCCTCGGAGGAGGCGCGGAAGGCGAGGACGGCGCCGGACGAGTCGGCGGCGAACGTGTAGAGGTCCTGGTAGCGCCCGTCGGGCGTCTGGTAGTCGCCTTCGGCGAGCGAGCCCTCGACGAGGCTCGGCTCGGCGATGACGATGGCCTGGGGCCCGGTCGGGCCCGCCGGCGTGTCGTCGGTCTCGACGACGGTCGTGTCGTTGCCGTCACGGAGCATCCCCACGACGACGATGCCGAGCACGACGAGCCCGGCCACGCCCACGGCCACGAGGAGCCACGTCAGCCAGCGGCCCTTCGGCTCCTCGGGCGGGGGCGCCGGGCGGGCGGCGCCTCGGGCGGGCGGTCGCGGCGCCGCGGTCGCAGCGCCGTCGCCTGCGCTCAGCGCGGCCGAGACGTCCCACGCGGCGGCGCGGCGGTGGCCGTTGGGGCAGCCGCCGAGGGCCTCCCACGTCTCGCGCAGCGACACGGTCCCGCACGCGTCGCACATCACGACCTCGTTGGTCGGGCGGAAGGGGGTGCGGGTCAGCGGATCGGCGACGCGGGCGCGGAGGAAGCGGGCGTCGGCGTCGGCGTCGAGGCGGTGGAACTCGGGCACGGCGGTCACGGGCAGAGGGGCGGTCAAGCTAGCGCGCGCCGCGCGGGGCGTCCTTCACGGGACCGCCGCCAGCGGGGCCGGCGGGCCCTCTCGCGTAGCCGAGGTCCAACGCTCCGGGCCGCCCCCGTCGTCTGTCTCCCCCCGCCTCGGCACCGAGGCGGAGGCACCCGGCGGGCTACCCCGAGATGAGCCGCATGAACTCGGACCGCGTGTTCGCGTTGTCGAGGAAGACGCCGCTCATGGCGCTCGTCGTCGTCATCGAGTTCTGCTTCTCGGCGCCCCGCATCATCATGCAGAGGTGCTGGGCCTCGATGACGACGGCCACGCCCTCCGGCTTCAGCACGCGGTCGACGGCGTCGCGGATCTCGAGCGTCAGCCGCTCCTGGACCTGGAGCCGCCGCGCGAACACGTCCACCACGCGCGGGATCTTGCTCAGCCCGACGATGTGCCCGTTCGGGATGTAGGCCACATGGGCCTTGCCGAAGAACGGGAGCGCGTGGTGCTCGCAGAGGCTGTAGACCTCGATGTCCTTAACGAGGACCATCTCGGAGTAGTCCTCGGCGAAGAGGGCCGAGCGCAGCACCTTGTCGGGGTCGAGCCCGTAGCCGTGCGTCAGGAATTGCCACGCTTTGGCGACGCGCTCGGGCGTCTTCAGCAGGCCCTCGCGCTCGGGGTCCTCGCCGACGAGTTCGAGCTGGCGCTTCGAGAGCGCGGCGAGCTCGGCCGTCGTGTCGTCGTGGTAGACGTCCTGCCGCTCGTAGAGGAGCGGGCTGGCGTCTTTTACGGCGAGGTCGCTCGCCCCGCCCTCGTGCTGCTCGTTACTCGCCACGGTAGACCACGGAGTTGTTGGGCGTCTCGCGGAGGACGATCTCGTGGAGCCCCGGCACGTGCGGCGCGAGTTGCTCCCAGATGGCGACCGCGAGCGTTTCGGTCGACGTCTTCTTGCCCTCCAAGAAGGGGACGTCGAGGTTCAGGTTCTTGTGGTCGAGCGGCTCGACCACGCGCTCTTCGAGGACCCGTTTCAGGTCGGCGAGGTCGACCACGAAGCCGGTGTCGGGATCGGGCTCGCCGGCCACAGTCACGTCGAGCTCGTAGTTGTGGCCGTGCCAGTTGGGGCTGTTGCACTTCCCGAACGTCGCCCGATTCCACTCGTCGGACTGGTCCGGGTTGTGGAGGCGGTGGGCGGCGTTGAAGTGGGCCTTGCGGGTGACGTAGACCGTCGGCATGGCAGATCGGCGGGGGGCCGTCGGGTACCGCCCGCCGCGCGCGCCGTTCCGGCCGGCTCCCCTCCGCCTCGGTGAGTCCGCGGGCGTGCCGAGGCGGGGCTACGCGTAGGCGTCGGCCGGGTCGAGGGCGGCGAGGTCCACGAAGAACGCCGCGATCCGCTCGGCACAGGCGTCGACGAACGCCGCGCCGGCCTCGGGCGTCGCCTCACGCGGGTCGCCGACGCCCGTGTCGGCCGTGACCTGCCGCCAGTCGCGCGGCGCCCAGGCCCACCCCTCGTTGAAGGCGTCGACGCGCCACCGGCGGGCCGCCCCGTCGCCGGCCTCGGCGAGCGGGCGGACGAGGTCGGGCCGGAGGTGCATCACGGCGGCCGTCTCGAGCGCGCCCGCGTGGTCGCCGGGCTCGGCGAAGAACGGCCGGGCGTCGGCCGCGCGCCACCAGTCGAGCGCGCAGAGGAACACGTCGGTTTTCGCCTGGAGCTCGCGGACGAGCGGCTTGAAGTCGTTCCCGCCGTGCCCGTTGACGATCGCGAGCCGCCCGATCCCCGCGGCCTCCAGGCTGGCCACCACGTCGCGCAGCACGAGCGCCTGCGTCGACGGCCGCATCTCGACGGTCGGCCCCAGACCAAGCTGCATTGCGTTCGACCCGAACGGGACGGCGGGCAGCACGAGCACGCGGGCGCCGCGCTCCCACGCCCGCCGCGCGGCCTCCGTTGCCACGCCGCCGGCCAGGATCACGTCCGTGGCGTACGGCAGGTGGAGGTTGTGGGGCTCCGTCGCCCCCCACGGCAGGACGGCGAGGTCGTAGGCGGTGTCGCGGGCGTCGGCCCAGGTGATCTCGGCGAGGACGTAGGGGCGCACGGTCGGCAGGGGAGGGGGCGGGCGTACGCCTGCCGAGGCCCGACGGTCCGCCCCGACACGACGAGGCCCCCCGCGAGCCGTCGCCGCGGGGGGCCTGCCGAGCGAGTGAGGTCGTGGCAGTTAGAACGCGAGGTCGCCCATGACCGGGTCGGCGGCCATCTTCGGGTCCGGGCCGTACTCGTTCGGGCCGGAGTCCCCCTCGATGACCATGAAGTAGATGAGCACGAGGCCGAGCAGCGGGATGAGCCCGAGCAGGAGGAGCCAGCCCGTCTTGCCCGTGTCGTGGAGCCGGCGGATCGACACGGCGATCCCGGGGACGATCACGGCGAGCGCGTACCCGATGTACACGAGGTAGCCGAGCCACCCGAGCGGCTCCCAGATCGCGCCGAGGATGCCCGCAACGATCGACAGGCCGATCATGATGCCGACGTTGATGAGCGTAAACATCCAGTACTCCTTCCGGCGCGCGCGCCCGTCGAAGTCGGCGTAGTGGTTCTTGAGGACGTCGAGGTACCACTCCATGGAGGTAGGAGGCTGTGGGAGGGAAGTCGGGGGGCTGCCCTGAGATACGGCAAACTGGCCATATAGAGGTCAACTCCCTCGCTTCGATGGGCCCGTCTCGGCGGCCCACTCCCATTCAGCTCCCCCGTCGTCGGCGCATGACCCGTCGGCCCGGTGCGGGCGGAGGCGGGTGAAAGGGGCGGGGTCGACCATGTGAAGGGAAACCGAGCGCCGGCCCGCACGCTCGAAGCCTTGACGACGACGCACGCCGTCGAGCTGAGCCAGGGGCCCGCTGGCCCGACGCTCACGCGCTCCCGCGACGTCGCGTACTTACGACGAACGCATCCGCTCGCAGGAACGCCGCCCGCCTCCCTCCGCCTCGGCGTGCCGACGGGGGCCCCGAGGCGGGGCGAGTCCGGCAGTCGCAGGGCCCCGCCCGCCGGTACCTTTCGGGCCCGTCCTCCCCGCGTCCGATGCCGCCCGTCTCCCTCCCCCACGACCGCGAGGTCACGCCCGACCTCGCCCGCGAGCACGGCCTCACCGACGACGAGTACGCCCGCGTCTGCGAGATCCTCGGTCGCACGCCGACCTACACCGAGCTCGGCGTCTACTCGGTGATGTGGAGCGAGCACTGCTCGTACAAGAACTCGATCGCCATCCTCAAGACGCTCCCGCGCGACGGCGAGAACCTCCTCGCGGCGGCCGGCGACGAGAACGCCGGCCTCGTCGACATCGGCGACGGGCTGGCGGTCGCGTTCAAGATCGAGAGCCACAACCACCCGAGCGCCGTCGAGCCGTACCAGGGCGCGGCGACGGGCGTCGGCGGCATCCAGCGGGACATCTTTACGATGGGCGCCCGGCCCATCGCGAGTCTCAACAGCCTCCGGTTCGGGAGCCTCGACAATCCGCGCGTGCGGTTCCTCTTCGACGGGGTTGTCCGCGGGATCGGCGGCTACGGCAACTCGTTCGGCGTGCCGACGGTGGCCGGCGAGGTCGTGTTCGACCCGGCCTACGAGGGCAACCCGCTCGTCAACGCGATGTCGGTCGGGATCGTCAAGGTCGGGGAGACCGTGAGCGCGACGGCGGCCGGCGTCGGCAACCCGGTCTACATCGTCGGCTCCTCGACCGGCCGCGACGGGATCCACGGGGCGACGTTCGCGAGCGAGGAGATCTCGGAGGAGAGCGAGGCGAAGCGTCCGAGCGTCCAGGTCGGCGACCCGTTCACGGAGAAGCTGCTCCTGGAGGCGTCGCTGGAAGCCATCAAGACCGGCGCCGTCGTCGGGATGCAGGACATGGGCGCGGCCGGGATCACGTGCTCCTCGTCGGAGATGAGCGAGAAGGGCGGCGTCGGGATGGACCTCCAACTGGACCGGACGCCGCAGCGCGAGACGGGCATGACGCCGTACGAGCTCCTCCTGAGCGAGAGCCAGGAGCGGATGCTCGTGGTCGTCGAGAAGGGCCGCGAGGCGGAGGTCGAGGCCGTCTTCGAGAAGTGGGACCTCCACGCCGTCCAGATCGGCGAGGTCACCGATACCGAGCGCGTCCGCGTGTTCTGGAATGGGGATCTGGTGGTCGACGTCCCGGCGGAGTCCCTCGTGCTCGGCGGCGGGGCGCCGGTCTACCACCGCGAGACGTCCCGCCCGACGTACCTCGACGCGACCCAGTCCGCCGACCTCGGCGCGCTCGCGGACCTGACCGGCGAGACGGCTGGCGACGCGCTGGTGAAGCTCATGGGCTCGCCGAACGTGGCGTCGAAGCGGTGGGTGTTCGAGCAGTACGACCACGAGGTGCGCACGAACACGGTCTCCGGGCCGGGCCCGACGGACGCCGCGGTCGTCCGCCTCAAGGGCACCGGGACCGACGGCGGCCCCGAGCGCGGGCTCGCCATGAAGACCGACTGCAACGGGCGCTACGTCTACCTCAACCCGCGCCGCGGGGGCCGGATCGCGGTCGCCGAGGCGGCGCGGAACGTCGTCTGCGCCGGCGGCAGGCCGCTGGCGGTGACCAACTGCCTCAACTTCGGCAACCCGTACAAGCCCGAGGTCTACTGGCAGTTCACCGAGGCCGTCGGCGGGATGGGCGACGCGTGCCGCGCGTTCGACACGCCGGTCACGGGCGGGAACGTGAGCTTCTACAACGAGAACCCCGACGGCGCCATCTTCCCGACGCCGACGATCGGGATGGTCGGGCTGGTCGAGGACGTCGAGCGGGACACGACGACGGCCGCCTTCGTGGCGCCCGGCGACGTGCTCCTGCTGGTGTCGCCCGCCGGGTGGTGGCAGACGGGCGGGATCGAGGCGAGCGAGTACCTCCACCACGTCCACGGTCAGACGGCCGGGGACGCGCCGCACCTCGACCTGGGGGAGGAGAAGGCCGTGCAGGCCGCCGTGCTCGACGCGATCCGCGCCGGCCGCGTCCGCTCGGCGCACGACGTGTCGGACGGCGGGCTGGCGGTCTGCCTCGCCGAGAGCGCCGTGTTCGCCGGCCTCGGCGCCGACGTGGCCCTCCCCGAGACGGGCGCCCGGCTCGACGCGATTCTCTTCGGGGAGGCCCAGAGCCGCGTGGTCCTGTCCGTCGCCCCCGACGACGCCGAGGCGGTCCGCGCGCTCGCCGAGGCGGCCGGGGCTCAGGCGCTCCCCATCGGGACCGTCACGGACGGGCCGCTGCGCGTGTCCGTCGGTGCGAGCCACGTGCTGGAGGTGTCCGTCGACGCGCTCCGCCGGCCGTACGAGACGGCGATCCCGGAGGCGATGGGCGAGGCGGTCGCGGCCGTCTGATCAGCCATCCCCGCCTCGGCGCCGAGGCGGGCGGGCTCAGGCCTCGATCTCCTCCAGATCCTGGACCTCCGCGGGCCGCGCGGTCTCCCCGCGCGGGAGCACGACCGTCACGGCCGTCCCCGACCGCCAGCGGCTCTCGACCGAGATCGTCCCGCCCATGAGCCGGACGAGCCGCTCGGAGATGGCCAGGCCGAACCCGCCGCCCGGCCGCTCGAAGCCCTGGAAGAGCGTCCGCTGCGCGTCCTCCGGGATCCCGATCCCCGTGTCGATTACGCGGACCGAGACGTCCTTTGCGTCGGCGTCGATCTCGACCGTCACGCCGCCCTTCTCCGTGTAGCGGACGCCGTTGCCGACGAGGTGGGCCAGGACCCGTCCCAGCGCGTTGGCGTCGAGCGTGGCCGGGATCTCGTCGTAGGCCGGCTCGACGTCGAGCGCGACCCCCTTGTCCTCGGCGTAGTGGCGGAGGGGCGCGACGGCGGCCTCGACCGCGTCGACGACGTCGAGCGAGGCCGGGCGGAGCGTCTCGCGGCGCGCGTCGAGCGTGGCGAGGTCGAGGACCGAGTCGAGCGTGGCGAGGAGCCGCTGGCCGCCGGCCGCGATGGCGTCGACGAGGCCGCGCTGGGCCTCGTCGACCTCCTCGCGGAGGATCTCGGTGAACCCGACGACCGACGTCAGCGGCGTCCGGATCTCGTGGCTCAGCGAGGCGAGGTACTGGCTCCGTACGCGGGCGGCCTCCTCGGCGTGGTCGCGGGCCTCGGCCAGCGCGCGCTCGCGCGCCCGGCGTTCGCCGACGTCGCGACCGACGGAGAGCACGCGGCGCCGGCCGTCGACTTCGATCGTCTCCGAGACGAGGTCGAGGAGGACCGGGGCGCCGCTCGGCCCGCTCACGCGGACGTCGGCGCGGGCCCGGCCCGCCGTGGCGGCCTTCGTGAGGTGAGTCCGGAGCGTGGCCCGGTCGGCCACGGCGACGGCGTCGAGGAGCGAGAGCGACGGGCTCGGCGTGGCGAGGCTGAGCGCGGCCTGCCCGGCCCGGTTCGTCCACAGTCCCGAGCCGTCGGGGTCGTGGACGAGGACGACGTCGGGCGCGTGCTCCACGAGCCGACGGTAGCGCGCCTCCGACGCCACGACCGATGCGTGCTCGCGTTCCAGCCGGCCACGGACGACGGCCGCCGCCGCCGCGGCCCCGATCGCGAGGCCGAGCCCGACTCCGAGCCCGACCGCGAGGGGGACCGACACGGCGAGGGCGACGAGCATTCCGACGGAGACGAGACCGAACATGGGTTAGGCGGGAACGCCGAAGGCGGTGGGGGGCGCGGCGTGGGACGAGGCGCCGTCCGCCCGGACGGCCTCGCGCGTCGCGACGAGCTCTTCGGGCGACGGGATGTGGGGGATCTCGGGCGGCGCCTCGGGCGCGTCCGCGTTGGGGGCGTGGAGCGGGAGGGCCACCTCAAACAGCGTGCCCTCGCCCTTCTGGCTCCACACGCGGATCTCGCCGCCCATCAGGTCCACGAGCCGCCTCGTGATGGCCAGCCCGAGGCCGGTCCCCTCGAAGTCGCGGCCGTGGCCGTGGGACTCCTGCTTGAACGCCTCGAACAGCTCGGGCAGGAACGCCTCCGAGATTCCGACGCCCGTGTCCTGGACGCGGATGGCGAAAAAGTCGGGCGCGGCGTGGAGCGACACGCGGACCTCGCCGCGCTCGGTGAACTTGATCGCGTTGCCGACGAGGTTCGTCACGACGCGGCCGAGGGCCGGCTCGGAGTGCGTGGCCGGCACCGACGACGCCGTCGACTGGAGGTGGAGCCCGAGCCCCTTCTGTTTGGCGAGGGGCGCCAGGAGCGCGACCGACTCGCGCACGACGACGGCCGCGTCGATCGGCTCCGGCAGGACCCCGGCCCGCTCGGCGTCGAGGCGGGCGAAGTCGAGGATGTCGTTGAGTGTGTCGAGCAGGCGCTGGCCGCCCGTCCGGATCGTGTCGGCGTACTCGTAGAGGTCGTCGGCGACCTCCTCCCGGAGGATGTCGGCGAAGCCGAGGATGGCCGTGAGCGGCGTCCGGATCTCGTGGCTCATGTTGGCCAGGATCGCGCTCTTGAGGCGGGCGGCCTCCTCGGCCTGCTCGCGGGCCTCCTCGGCGGCCGAGATGGCCGAGAGGAGGCCGTGCTCGTAGGCCCGGCGCTCGGTCACGTTCCGGGCGATGGCGACGAACGTCCGACCCTCCTGGAGCCGGCGCGTCACGATCTCGTAGGGGACGTGGGTGTGGTCGGCCCAGGTCAGCTCGAGGACCCCCGAGGCCGACCCCTTCTGGTCGGCCTCGGCGAGGTGGAGCGAGGCCTCGTCCTCGTCGGCGGCGAGCTGGGCGAGGCGGACCGAGCGCCCGTCCGGTCGGTCGCCGTTGACGTCGATCCCGAAGGCCCGCTGGGCGGCCCGGTTGGCCTCGATGACCTCCCCGCCTCGCTTCACGTCCAGGAGCAGGACGGGGTCGGCCGCTGCGTTGAAGAGGTGGCCGTAGCGGACCTCCGAGGCCCGGAGGGCCTCCGATCGCTTCCGTACCTGGCGCCGGAGGAGGACGGCCCACAACACCGCGATGAGGAGCAGCCCGGCCACGCCGAGCGCCCCGTTGCGGTATTCGGTCGGCGAGAGCCCGGCCTTCTTGACGTCGCCGTCGACGAGCGGGTAGACGAGGTACGAGCCGTCGTAAGGCGGCTGAGGGTCGTACTGGGCCGCGATGCCGCGGACGCGCGCGTAGTCGCCGATCCGGACGGCGTCGAACGAGACGGGCGCCGGCCGGAGCGTGTAGGCGAAGACCTGAATGAGGTCGGTCCCGCTCAACAGGATCATGATCCGCCCACCGGGGGTGTTCTCGATCTCGAGCACCCGGCCCTCGACGACGACGAGCTCGCCCTCGTGGCCCTCGATGTCGGGTCCGGAGCCCCCGTCGGGCCGCTTGTCCGGGGTCAGCCGGGCGGGCTCGATCTCGCGCGCCGGGCCGGGGAGGGCCCGGGCCTCGGGGTTCTGCAGCTCCAGCATCCCGTCGCGGAACCCGAGCGTCCCGGCGAGACGGAGGCTGTCGCCGGAGAGGACGGCGTCGGCGTCGGGGGGGAAGACGAGGCGGAGCCCGCCGGTGCCGTCCTGGACGTACGCCTCGCCGAGCCCGGCCCGGATGAGCCCCGTCCCGGCCGTCACCCGCCCCGTCACGACGACGCGCTTGCCGACCCGGTCGGGGACGCCGTCGCCGTCACCGTCGTTGCGGAGGGAGCGGATGGACGAGAGGTCGCCCTCGCCGGCCGTCTGGGCGTGCGGCGTCCCGGCCGCGCACAGGCAGGCGAGCGCGGCGATCCAGAGGACGCGGGGGCGGAAGCGGGGCACGGTGGCTGGGGGTGCGCCTCGTGTATCGTCCGCCCCCACTCGCTGGATAAGCGCCGGCCCGTCAGGACGGACTCCCTCCTACAGCGCGTTCGCCCCGTAGCTTGCCCCGATGCCGACTCCGTAAGAGCGCGCCCGGACGCCCCGTCTGAGCCCTCGACAGACTCTGAGAACGAACCCGGCACCGTCCGGGCCGTATCCACACGACCCAACCCACCTTATCCAATGTCCGCCTACGTCACCGGCACCGACGCCAACTTCGAAGCCGAGGTCCTCAACAGCGACCAGCCCGTCCTCGTCGACTTCTGGGCCACCTGGTGCGGCCCCTGCCGCACGATCGCGCCCACCATCGAGGAGATCGCCTCCGAGTACGACGGGAAGGCGAAGGTGGTCAAGCTCGACGTCGACAACAACCCGCAGACGGCGATGAAGTACGGGATCCGCTCGATCCCCTCGCTCCTGTTCTTCAAGGACGGGAAGCCCGTCGACCAGATGGTCGGCGTGGTGCCGAAGCGGGTCCTCGCCGAGAAGCTCGACACGCTCGCCGGCCAGGCCGCGTAACGCCCGCCGGCCCGAGCCCTCGGGGGCGCCGCCCACCGGTGGCGCCCCCGCGTTTTTAGTTCGTCTCTGCTCATGACCGATCTGCCCACCCCCCTCCCCGACGGCCTCGACTGGGGCGCCGCCGAGCGCCACGCTGTCGTCATCGTCGGGACCGGCCCGGCCGGGTTCACCGCCGCCCTCTACGCCGCCCGCGCCGGCCTCGACCCGCTCGTGGTCCAGGGCCCGGCCCCCGGCGGCCAGCTCACGACCACGACCGACGTCGAGAACTTCCCCGGCTACCCCGACGGCGTCATGGGGCCAGACCTCATGCAGGACTTCGAGAAGCAGGCCGTCCGGTTCGGCGCCGTGCTCCGCTGGGGGACCGTCACGCACGTCGACTTCTCCGAGACCCCGCACAAGCTCGTGATCGACGAGACGACGCCGATCCTGGCCGACGCCGTGATCGGGTCGACGGGCGCGAGTGCGAAGTACCTGGGGCTGGAGAACGAGAAGCGCTTGCTGGGGCGCGGCGTCAGCGCGTGCGCGACGTGCGACGGCGCGTTCTTCCGCGACGAGGAGATCGCCATCGTGGGCGGCGGCGACACGGCCATGGAGGAGGCCCTCTTCCTGACCCGGTTCGCCTCGACGGTCCACGTGATCCACCGGCGCGACGCGTTCCGCGCCAGCCAGATCATGCAGGACCGCGTGCTCTCGAACGGGAAGGTCCAGGTCCACTGGAATACCGTCGTGACCGACGTGCTCGGCGACGACGCCGTGACGGGCCTCCGGCTGGAGGACACGGAGACCGGCGAGGCGCGCGAGCTGCCCGTGACGGGCTTCTTCGTCGCCATCGGCCACCAGCCGAACACCGACATCTTCCGCGGCTGGCTGGAGATGGACGACGCCGGCTACGTCCAGACGCACCCCGACTCGACGCACACCGACGTCGAGGGCGTCTTCGTCTGCGGCGACGCGCAGGACCACGTCTACCGCCAGGCCGTGACGGCGGCCGGGACCGGGTGCATGGCGGCCATCGACGCCGAGCGCTGGCTCGCCGAGCGCGACGTGATCGACGAGACGCGGACCGAGACGGAGTACCACGCGGCCCCGGCCGAGGACTCGGAGACCCACCGGCCCGTCGCCGAGTCCGAAGCGTAACCGGGCCGGTCCCGATCAGCATATGCGCGCCGCCGTCCTCGTCCTCCTGCTGCTGGCCCCGTCCGCCTCGGCACAGGTGGCGGCCCGGCTGGCCGACCTCCGCCTCGAGACGGCCGTCCGGCTCGCGCTCGTGGACGACGCGCGGACGCGGGCGCTCGACGTGGCGGTCGCGGCGCGCGACGGCGGCGTCGAGGTCCGCGGCGACGTGCCGCCGACGCTCCAGCCGCTCGTCGCCGAGATCGCGCGCGGCGTCCGGGGCGTCCGCGTCGTGGGCGGGGCCGCCGTCCCCGACCGGCCGGCGCCCTCGACCGACCGGGCGGCGGCGCCGCTCCGGGTCCAGCCGGTGCCCGAGGTGGAGCGGTCTGCGGCCCCGGTCCGGCCGACCTCGACCGACGCCGGCCCGACCTACCACACCGTCGAGCGCGGCGACACCCTCTTCTCGCTCGCCCGCCGCTACGACACGACGGTCCAGGCGATCCTCGACCTCAACGGCCGCGACTCGACGGACATCCGGATCGGCCAGCGGCTCCGCGTGCGGTAACGCCCGTTGCGGCACCGGCGCGGCGGGAGCGTTCTTGGGCCTCCCCCCCGATCGACCCATGCCGCTCCGCCTCGTCGCCCTCGTCCTCGTGTTCACCATCGCGGCCTCGGCCCAGTCGCCCGTCGCGCCCGGTGCGGAGCCGGAGCGGATTGCGAGCGGCTTCCAGTTCACCGAGGGGCCGGTCTGGTTTGAGGGCACGCTCCTCTTCAGCGACATCCCGGCGAACCGCGTGTATCGGTGGGACCCCGAGAGCGGCCAGACGGAGACGTTCCTGAGCCCGTCGCAGAAGAGCAACGGACTCGCCCTCGACGCCGACGGGAATCTCCTCCTCGCGCAGCACGCGGCCCAGCGCGTCGCGCGGCTCGACGGCGACGTCGAGACGGCGCTCGCGGAGGCCTACGAGGGCGACGCGTTCAACAGCCCGAACGACCTCACGCTCCACCCCGACGGCTCGATCTACTTTTCCGACCCGACGTGGGGGCTGGAGGGCCGGCCGTCGGAAACCGGGTTCACGGGCGTCTACCGGCTCGACCCGGACGGCACCGTCGACCTCCTCGCCGACGACCTCCACCAGCCCAACGGCGTCGCGTTCTCGCCCGACCTCGCGACGTTCTACGTCAGCACGTCGGACGAGCGGACGGTCGTGGCCTACGACCACGCCGACGGCGCGCTCTCGAACGGCCGCGTCTTCGCGACGCTCACGGGCGGCACGCCGTTCGACGCCGCCGACGGGATGGAGGTCGACGGGCAGGGCCGCCTCTACGTCGCCGGTCCGCGCGGCGTGTGGATTTTCGCTCCCGACGGGACGGTCCTCGATGTGGTCGACGTGCCGGACCAGACGACGAACGTCGCGTTCGGGCCCGACGACACGCTCTACATCACCTCCGGCCCCGGCGTCTACCGCCTCTCCCTCGTCGCGGGCACGACGGCGGGCGAGGCCGGTCCGGTCCGCCTCGGGCTCACGATCGAGACCGTCGCGCCGAACCCGAGCCGGGGCCTGACCGCCGTCACGATCCGGCTCGACCGGGCGCGCGCCGTGGGGATGGACGTCGTCGATGCGCTCGGTCGGACGGTCCGGACGCTCGACCTCGGGCCCCTGGCGGCCGGCGAGCACCGTGCGGAGGTCGACCTCGGTGGGCTCGCCCCGGGCGTCTACACCGTCCGCCTTGAGGCCGGCGGCCAGCGCGTCACGCGGGCCGTGACCGTGGCGCGCTGAGGCCCACGACTCCTCGACGAGCGCGAGCGCGTCGCCGTCGAGGCAGAACGTGGAGCGGCCCGGCGCCAGCGGCTCCTCCCCGGTCTAGTCGATGGGCTGGACGCCGCGTTCGCCCGCCTCGGCCTCGACGCGGACGTGGCCGTCGCGGCCCGCCGTCTCGGACGGCACGGCCACGCGCCCGGCGTCAGCCGCGGACGCCGCGCTCGTAGAGGTCGCTCGCCTGGAACAGCCGGTACGGGTTGACCGGCGTGCCGCGGCCGCTGCCGCTCTGGCGGAGAACCTGGAAGTGGAGGTGCGGCGGGGTGCTCCGCGCGTTGCCGGTGTTGCCGACGAACCCGAGCACATCGCCCTGGCGGACCGTCTGGCCCTCCTCGATCCCGGGCGCGTAGGCGTCGAGGTGGGCGTAGTAGAAGTCGTACTCGCCGTCGGGGCTGCGGAGGTAGAGGACCTTCCCGCCGAGCCGGTTCGTGTGGATTCGCGTGATCTCGCCGTCGGAGATCGCCAGGACCGGCGTCCCGCGCGGGGCCATGATGTCGATGGCGCGGTGCGTCCGACCGCCCGAGCGGCGGGCCGAGAACGTGTCGTCGAGATCACTTGGCGCGAGGCCCTCGACGGGCACGAGCAGGCGCTCGGCCGAGAACGAGAGGGCGCGAGTCGATGCGGACCGCTCGGAGACGGCGCGGACGGGCGGTGCGGACGTCGTGTCGGCCGTGGCGCGGACGGGGGCCTGGGCGAGCGACGGGACGGCGAGGGCGACCGCCAGAATCGCGGCGGCGAGCGTGCGGGGCATGGGCTCCGTGGTGGGGAGCGAAAAAACTAGCGGCACGCCGAGACCGTGGCACTCCTTTTTGCCCTGCCACCGCATTTTCCAGCCGACGCGCCGTTAGCCCGGCTCCCTCCGCCTCGGTGCCGAGGCGGGTGGGGTCAGCCGCGGACGAGGGCCTTCAGCACGAAGAACGCGTTCTCCTTCCGCTCGCGGAGCCGGCGCGAGAAGTAGGGGAGCCACTCGGTCCCGTATGGCACGTAGACCCGCATCCGGTACCCGTCGTTGATCAGCTGGCGCTGCGTCTCGGGCCGGAGCCCGTAGAGCATCTGGAACTCGAAGGCGTCACGTGAGACGCCCCGCTCCTCGACGAGCTGCTTCACGGACTCGATCAGCTCGTCGTCGTGCGTCGCGATGCCCGGGTAGCGGGCGTCGGTGAGGAGCCGGTCCGCGTAGCGCCGGTAGTGCCAGCGGATCGTCGGCATGTCTGGGTAGGCCAGCGACGGGGGCTCCTTGTAGGCCCCCTTGCAGAGGCGGACGCGCGCGTTCAACGCGCACATCCGGGCCACGTCGGCGTCGGTCCGGTGGAGGTAGGCCTGGAGGACCGGCCCGACGTGGTCGGGGAAGTCGGGGTAGACGGCCTCGAACACGTCGAGCGTCGACTGCGTGAGGGCCGAGCCCTCCATGTCGAGGCGGACGAACACGTCGGCCTCCTTCGCTTGCGCCAACAGCGAACGGAGGCTGGCCTCGCAGAGGTCGCGGTCGACGACCTGCCCGATCATCGACAGCTTGATCGAGATCCCGACCGCTTCGGGCGCGGCGCCCCGCGCGTCGCGGTAGTCCGCCAGCCGGCCCACGAGGTCGGTGTAGACGCCCGCGAAGGCCGCCGCGCGGCCCCGGTCGGTGACGTCCTCGCCGAGCAGGTCGAGCGTGACGAAGCGGCCGTCGTCGAGGAGCGGGTCGAGCGCGGGAAGCGCTTCCGACAGGGTCTGGCCGGCGACGAACCGGCGGGCGAGGGCGAAGGGGAGCGTCATGGGCGGTCGGCGCGGGGCAAGACCAACCCGCGGCCCTCGAAGCTAGTGCCCGGCCCCGCCGCGCCTCCTCCCTCGAATCGCCACAGAACCCGCCCCAGGGGCGTAGAAGGCGAAGAATCCATTTCCCGGTACAGAGTGTGCGGCACGTGCCGATACACGTTTCGTCCTCCCGTTGAGCGCTCTCGGCGTCCAGCGCGTTACGAATCCTCCCTCATGACGCCCATCTCACCCCATTCGTCGTCTCACCCCGTGGCCGGGTGGATCGATCGGTGGATCGACCCGAACCGGATGCCGGAGGGGCCGCGCGGCATCCGCCAGGCACGGATCGTCGTGGTCGAGGGATGGCTCGGGTTGCTGGCTCACGCCATCCTGGGCGTGACGCTCGTGCTGGGCGAGGTCCCGATGCTGCCGCTGATCGAGGTGGCCGTCGCCATCGTGCTGACCGTGGCGGCCCTCGCGGTCGTCCGGTGGGGCGGGCAGGTCGAGGGCGCCGCCTGGGTCCTGGCCCTGTCGCTGGCCCTGACGCCGGTGTTCCAGGCGTCGGTCGACCTCGGCATCCGCGACCCCGCGCTCGCGCTCGTGATGCTGGCCCCGTTTGCGGGCGCGCTCACGTCGGGCGCCCGGCTGGCGACCGTCTCAGCGGTCGTCGGGGCGCTGGGCGCGCTCGTCCTGTTCGGGCTCGACGTGATGGGTCTCGCGCCGGAGCCGTTCTCGACGCCCGACGAGGCCGCGGGCTACGCCATCGTCATGGTCACGGTCGGGTCGGCGCTGTCGGCCACGGCCGGCGTCCTTTACGCCAAGCACACGCGCCACGAGCTCGTCGAGGCCGAAGGGCAGAGCACGCGGCTCGACGCCGCCCTCCGGGCTTCCGAGGAGCGGTACCGCTCGCTCTTCGACCACATCCCCGTGGGGATGTACCGGTCGGCCCCCGACGGGCGCGTCCTCCTGGCCAACGCCACGCTCGCCCGGCTCATCGGCGCGCCGTCGCCCGAGGCGGCCCGGGCCTACAACGCCATCGACTTCTACGTCGACCGCGTCGACCGCGACCGCTTCCGCGAGACGATCCACCGCGACGGGTTCATCCGCGGGTTCGAGACGCGCTGGCGGCGGCCGAGCGGCGACGTCCGCCACGTCCGGATCGACGCGCGCGTGGCGTTCGGCGCCGACGGGGAGCCCATGTTCTACGAGGGCGCGGTCGAGGACGTGACGGCCGAGCGGGAGGCGAGGCTCGCGCTCCACCGGAGCGAGGCCCGGTTCAGGGCGCTCGTCCAGCGCTCGTCCGACGTCGTCGTCGTGGCCGACCGGGCCGACCGGTTCACCTACGTCAGCCCGGCCGTGGGGCCGCTCCTGGGCCACCTCCCCGAGAGCCTGATCCACACCGCGCTCGTCGACCTCGTCCACCCCGAGGACCGCGACCGCGCCGAGGCGTTTCTGGCCGAGGCCCGCGGCGGCGTCCCGTCGGCGAGCGTCGAGCTTCGGCTCCGCCACACCGACGGGCACGACGTGTTCGTGGAGGGCGCCGCGACGGCGCTCTACGACGACCCGGCCGTCGGCGGGCTCGTGCTCAACCTCCGCGACGTGACCGAGCGGAAGCGGGCCCAGGCCGTGCTCGTCCAATCCAAACGCCAGGCCGAGGAGGTCGCCGCGCTCAAGAGCACGTTCCTGGCCAACATGAGCCACGAGATCCGGACGCCGCTCACGGCCATCCTCGGCTTCGCCGACGTGCTCGCCGAGGAGGTCACCGACGAGACGCAGGGCGAGTTCGTCGGGCTCATCGCGCGGAGCGGGCGCCGGCTTATGGACACGCTCAACTCGGTCCTCGACCTGGCCCGCCTCGAGGCCGGCCGTGGCGGGCTCGTCGAGGAGCGCGTCGACCTCGGCGACCTCGCCCGCGAGGCGGCCGACATGTTCGGACCGGCCGCCTCCGAGAGCGGGCTCGTCATCCGGGCCGAGGTCGAGCCCGGCGAGCACGCCGTGACGGCCGACGAGGCCGCCGTCGTCCGGGTCCTCCACAACCTCGTGGGCAACGCCATCAAGTTCACCGACGAGGGCAGCATCACGGTCGCCGTGCGGACGGACCGGAGCGGCAGCCCGCGTGTCCAACTCGTCGTTCGCGACACGGGCATCGGGGTCGACGAGGCGTTCCTCCCCCGGATCTTCGGCGAGTTCGAGCAGGAGTCGACCGGGGCGGAACGGAAGTACGAGGGGGCCGGCCTCGGGCTCGCCCTCTCGCGCCAGCTCGTCGACCGGATGGGGGGCGTGATCACGGTCGACAGCGAGAAGGGCGTCGGGACCGAGTTCACGGTCTCGTTCCCGGCCCTCGTCGCGGGCACCGAGGCGGCCGACGACCGTCCGGTCGTCCTCGTCGTCGACGACAACGAGCAAGCCCGCGAGATCGCCGTCCACACCCTGGCCGACACGTTCCGCGTGGCGACGGCGGGCGACGGCGAGGGCGCCTTCGCCGTCATCGAGGCGGACCGGCCCGACGTGGTGCTCCTCGACATCCACCTTGGCCTGTCGATCTCGGGCGAGGACGTCATGCGCCAGCTCCGGGACACGCCCGCGTTCGCGGGCCTGCCCATCGTGGCCGTCACGGCGTACGGTCTGCCGGGCGACCGCGAGCGGTTCCTCGCGGCCGGCTTCGACGCCTACCTCACGAAGCCCTACGCCCGCGCCGATCTCCGCGCGGCCGTCGCGCGGGCCACCCAGGCCCGGACGCACGGCGTGGCCCCGCGGCCCCCGACGCCCGCCGAAGGAGCCTGGGATGAGGACCCGCCCGGTGGCGGCGTCTACATCTCGCGTGCGGGCCCGTCGTCGGTTTCGCCACCGGCCCGGTCGGCTCCGGCCGTCCCCGACCCCGCGGCGTAGCGGAACCGCGTCGGCGGCCCCTGGTGGACCGCGGGCCCCGTCTCCGCCTCCATGCGTCTCGCCGTCATCGGTGCCGGCCCCGCCGGTCTCGCCGCCGCCCACGTCCTGTCGCCGGACGTCCACGTCACGGCCTTCGAAAAAAGCCGGGGCGTCTCGGGCCGCGCCGCCACGCGCTGGCGCGACGCGCCGGGCCAGCCGGCCCTCGCCGAGGCCCACGAGCCGTTCCGCTGGCGTTACGATCACGGCGCGCAGTACCTCGGCCCGGACCCCGACAGCGACGTCGGCCGCTTCCTCCGTGCCCTCCTCGACGACGACCTCGTAGAGATCGGCGGCGCCGTCTGGCCGTTCGACGACGCCGGCACGCTCCACCCCGACGAAGCCCGCCAGGACTCCGCCCGGTGGACGCTCCCCGACGGCATCGCCGGCCTCGGGCGCCGCCTCGCCGAGGCCACGCCGGACCTCGACCTCCGCCTCGAGACCCGCGTCACCCGGCTCGTCCGTGAGGGGACGTCGTGGACCGTCGAGGCCGACGACGGCGCGCGGCATGACGGGTTCGCCGCCGTCCTCCTGACACCGCCGGCGCCGCAGACGGCCGACCTCCTCCGCGCGAGTGACCTCGGCACCGCCGACGCCGCGGCGCTGGCCGACGCGCTCGGCGCCGCCGACTACCGCAGCCAGTTCACCGTCGTCTGGGCCTTCGACGCCGAGATCGACCGGCCGGCCGACGTGTACGCGCTCGTCAACGCGGCGGGCGAGAGCGGGGGCGGAGGCTATGACGTGGCGTGGGTCGCCGTCGAGAGCGACAAGCCGAACCGCGCGCCCGTCGGCGCCTCGCTCTTCATCGCCCAGATGGCGCCGGCCTGGACCGACGCTCGCTACGAGGACGCCCCCGCCGACGTCGTCCGCGCCGCGGCCGAGGCGGTCGAGGGGCTGTGGGGCCCGCTCCCAGATCCGCTCTGGACCGACACGCAGCGTTGGCGGTATTCGCTCCCAAACGGTGCGGCCGACACCGACACGCTGGAGGCCGCCTCGGAGCACGGCCTGTTCTTCGCCGGCGACTTCACGGCCGGCAAGGGGCGCGTCCACCTCGCGGTCGAGGAGGGGCGAAAGGCCGCCGAGCGGATCCGCCAGCGGCTCGGCTAGGCCCGCCTCGGTGCCGAGGCGGGCGGGGTCAGGTGCCCCGTCGTCCGTCGGCGAGCTGGCGGCCGGCGTCGGCGAGCGCCCGGTGCTTGACGGCCTCGCCGAACAGACAGAGGCCAGCGTTCACGACGCACAGCGCCGCCGTCCCATAGAGCACGAACGGCTCGCCGCGGCCCTTCCGCAGCGTGGCCTCGCCCACGAGCGACAGCCCGAACCCGACGGAGGCCAGCCCTAGCGGCGCGAACCGGCGCCACGTCTGGAGGTGGCTCTCGACGTTGCCGAGGCGGGCGGGGGCAGAGGGCGGCGGAGGGAGGTCGGGCATCGAACCGGAGCGGGCGCGTGTCGTCCTAGACCGTCCCGGACGCCGCCCGTTCCCCATGCCCCAGACGCCCTCCGTCGCCGACCTCCGCGAGTCCTACGAGCGCGCCGCGCTCGACGCCGCCGACCTCGCCGCCAGCCCGTTCGACCAGTTCGCCGCGTGGTTCGCCGAAGCGCAGGCCGCCGGGACGCGCGAGCCCAACGCCATGACGCTGGCGACGGCGTCGGCCGACGGCGTGCCCTCGGCCCGGATGGTCCTCCTGAAGGGCGTCGACCACGGCTTCTGCTTCTACACCAACCTCGAGAGCCGGAAGGGGCGCGAACTGGACGCCAACCCGCGCGCGGCGCTCGTCTGGTGGTGGCCCGAGCTCGAGCGGCAGGTCCGGGTCGAGGGCCGCGTCGAACGCGTCGAGGACGACACGGCCGACGCCTACTTCGCCAGCCGGCCGCGCGGCTCCCGTCTCGGCGCGTGGGCGAGCCCCCAGAGCCGGCCCGTTCCCGACCGCGCGACGCTCGAGGCCCTGCTCGACGAGATCGAGGCGGAGACCGACGGTGAAGACGTCCCGCGCCCTGGCTTCTGGGGCGGCTTCCGCGTGACCCCGGACGCCGTCGAGTTCTGGCAGGGCCGGCCGAGCCGCCTCCACGACCGCCACGTCTACCGGCGAGAGGGCGACGGTTGGCAGACCGAGCGGCTCGCGCCCTGAGCCGGTCCCGCCCGCCTCGGTCGGTCGACGGGGACCGAGGCGGGCGGGGCTAGGCGTCGTCGGGAGCCTCCTCGTCCCCGCGGTTGTCCGCCACGCCGCGGAGGTTGGTGATGACGAGGAAGCACTGGAGCGCGACGAGCGCCCACGCGGCGTCGTGCCAGCCCCAGGCGACCCAGAGGGCGTTCGACACGAGGAACAGGGCGAAGCCGACGAGCCGCCAGTGCCGCGTGTCGGAGGCGACGAGCCAGCCGGCGGCGACGGTGACGGCGAATGCGGGCCACTGGAGGAGATCGAGCCAGTCCACGGGCGAGGAGGGAGGGGAGCGCGCCAACGGCG
Organism: Rubrivirga marina; assembly: GCF_002283365.1. Lineage (NCBI taxonomy): Bacteria > Pseudomonadati > Rhodothermota > Rhodothermia > Rhodothermales > Rubricoccaceae > Rubrivirga > Rubrivirga marina. The sequence goes on from NZ_MQWD01000001.1 coordinate 1,167,310, forward strand.
ACGGCCGCGCGGCGGTCCGGAGTCGGCGCCGTTCGTGGAACGCCCGAGAGGGCCGGCCGGACTCGCGCGATTTTTTTAACATGCAGCCCGTTCCGCTGCCGCCATGCTCCGCCGACTCGCATCTCTCGTCCTCATCCTCGCCGCCGTGGTGGCGCCCACGTGCGCGCAGGACGCGGCCGTCGTCGCCTTCGAGGGCGTCACCGTCGTCCCGATGGACCGGGAGCGGACGCTGCCCGGCCACACCGTCGTCGTCCGCGGCGACCGGATCGAGGCCGTGGGGCCCGACGGGAGCGTCGTCGTGCCGGACGGCGCGACCGTGATCGACGGGCGCGGGAAGTGGCTGGCGCCGGGGCTGGCCGAGATGCACGGCCACGTCCCCCCGCCGAGCGCGCCGGCAGAGCTCACCGAGGAGACGCTCTTCCTCTACCTCTCGCAGGGGATCACGACGGTCCGCGGGATGCTCGGGGCCGAGGGCCAGCTCGACCTGAAGCGCCGCGCGAACACGGGCGAGGTGCTCAGCCCGACGCTCTACCTCGCCGGGCCGAGCTTCAACGGCAACAGCGTGTCGTCGCCCGAGCAGGCCGAGGCGATGGTCCGCCAGCAGGTCGCGGATGGCTGGGACCTCCTGAAGGTCCACCCCGGACTGACGCGCGCCGAGTACGACGCGATGGCCGAGACGGCGAACACGCTCGGCATCCGGTTCGGCGGGCACGTCCCGGCCGAGGTCGGGCTCGAGCACGCGATCGCCTCCGGCCAGGAGACGTTCGACCACGTCGACGGCTACGCCGAGGCGCTCGATGCCAGCGCCGGCCCAGTCGACCCCGCCCGCCTCGGCGACCTCGTCCGCCAGTCGCGCGCGGCCGGCGTCTGGATCGTCCCGACGATGGCGCTGTGGGAGACGATCTACGGCGCGCTCCCGCTCGACACGCTCCGGGCCTACCCCGAACTGGCCTACCTCCCGCCGCAGCAGGTCGAGGGCTGGGTCGGGACCGTCGAGCAGATCCGCTCCGGGGCCGACTACGACGCCGAGGCCGCTCGCCGGCTCATCGAAGGACGCGACGAGATCCTCCGCGCGCTCCACGCCGGCGGCGTCCGCATTCTGATGGGCACCGACGCGCCGCAGCTGTTCAGCGTGCCGGGCTTCTCGCTCCACCGCGAGTTCCCGCGGATGGCGGCCGCCGGCATGAGCCCGTACGAGATCCTCCACTCCGGGACCGCGCTCGTCGGCGAGTACTTCGCCGACGAGGACACGTTCGGCGTCGTCGCGCCCGGCCACCGCGCCGACCTCGTCCTGCTCGACGCCGACCCGCTGGCCGAATCCGCGAATCTGGCCGAGATCGCCGGCGTCATGGCGCGAGGCCGCTGGGTCGACCGCGCCGACCTCGACGCCCGCCTCGACGCCCTCCGCTCCAAGTACGCCTCCAACTAACCCCGACTCCTTCCCGCTCTCGTCCTCCTGTTCGCCGCCCCGGCGTTCGCCCAGTCGACGGCACTCTCGGCCGACGAGGCCTCGCCGGAGGCCGTCGTCGAGGCGGCCTGCGCCGCCAGTCAGCGCGCGCCGGGCGAGGCCTTCGGCTGGGCGCGGTTCCGGTCGCTCTTTCTCCCGCAGGCCACGCTCATCCCGAACACCGAGCAGACCGGCGGCCCGTTCGTCGTCCACACGCCCGGCAGCTTCATCGACCGCGCCGACGCGAACACGGTCGTCGGCAGCGAGGGCGACCGCGGGTTCGCGGAGGAACAGATCCATGCAGAGGTCTTGGAGTACGGCGACATCGCGCAGGTCTTCTCGACGTACCAGAAGCGGTTCTGGGGCAGCGACGAGATTCTTGGGCGCGGGATCAACTCGTTCCAACTCGTCCGCCACGACGGCCGCTGGTGGATCGCCGGGATCGTGTGGGACGAGGAGACCGGTGCCGGGCCGATCCCGGAGGCGTACCGGTAAGGAGGGCACCCCGCCCGCTTCGGTGGGGATGCCGAGGCGGGCGGAGTCGGGGGCTACGCCGGGACGGCCTGCGCGGGCGGCGTCGCGCGGCGGGCGCTGCCGCCGGGGCCCGCGCTCTCGGGCCGCGCCAGCACGGCCTCCCAGTCGAGCCGGCCCGTCGCCTGCATCACCACGAACAGCGTCGCGACGGAGAGGAGCGTGACGGCCAGCCCGGTCATCCCCTCCAGGAAGAACGTCCCGGCGAAGGCGACGAGGTAGACCATCTGCGCGCCGCCGACCTCGACGAGCGCGAACCGCAGACCGGCCACGAGGCGGACGTACGACACCACGAGCCCGACGCTCACGGCCGACGCGATCAGCATGGCCGTCGCCACCGACACGTGGTCCACGAGGTAGGCCAGGAGGAGGTGGAATGCGAAGCACGCCGCGCCGAGGAAGAAGTAGTGCATCGGGTGGAGCCGGACGCCGCGGAGCACGCTCAGCACGAACACGCCGAAGAAGAACAGGAACAGCGAGACGGGCGCGAAGAACGTGACGCGGCTGACCCACGGGCCGGGGTTCAGGCGCTGCGGCATCTCGACGCCCACGTCGGCCGAGGCCACGAGCGTGCCGTGGTCCCAGACGAGCGTCCACCCGCCGTCGACGCGCTCCTTCGACGTCGGCGAAAGCGTGCCGTCGGGGAAGTCGATGGCGTCGAAGTCGGTCGTCACGGCCACGCGGACGTCGCGGGCGGTGCGGACGCCGCTGGCGCTCGGCACCGGCCGGCCGGTCTCGTCGAACTCGACGCCGCGGTGCTCGCCGCCGAAGGCGTAGCGCCACGTCCCGACGCCCTGCGACCCGTACCGCACGCGGACCTCGGACGATTCGCCTTCTTTCAGGTCGAACGCGTGGCGGATCCGCCCGCCCTCGGCGTCCACATCGACCGCCTTCCCGTCGACCTCGACCGCGAGATCGGAAAACACCGACGAGCCGGAGGGAAGCGGGAACGTGAGCTCGAAGCGCCCGGCCTCGCCGTCGTTCTCGACGCGGAACCGGCCGTCGACATCCGCGGCGTAGGTCGGGTACCACATCAGCCCCTTTTTGCGGTGGGCGAGGTGGAGGTCGGCGTCGACATCGGTGCCGGCGAGCGGGACGGACGTCCGCGTCGTCTCGGTGACGGTTTCGGCTACCGGCCGCGTCGAGCCGTCGGGCCGGCCGGTCGGCTCCTGGCGGGTCACCGTCCGCGAGCGCTGCCCGAGGCGGGCGACCGTCGGCGCGTGCTGCGTCTGCGGCCCGCCCCACAGCTCGCCGACGTCGCTCCGGGTGGAGGCGCCCGACGTCTCGGTGCGGTGGACGACCGTCCCGCCCAGGATCATCCAGGCGACGGAGCAGCAGGCGAAGATGAAGGCGATGGCAACCAGGCGTTTGATCATGGGTCCGGGGGAGAGGAGGTCGAGACGCCGGAGAAGGATCCGGACGAGGCCGCGGACGCCCAGGAAGACGAGCGTCGCGAGGGCCAGGAGAAGGGTGGAGAAGGCGACGGCGAACACGTCGGCTCAGGCGGCGAGGGCGCCGAAGCGGCGCTCGCGCTGACGGAAGTCGGCGAGGGCGTCGGCGAGCGTGGCGCCGGTGACGTCGGGCCAGGCGAGGTCGAGGAAGAGGAGCTCGGCGTAGGCGCTCTCCCAGAGGAGGAAGTCGCTCAGCCGCCGCTCCCCGCCCGTGCGGATCAGGAGGTCGACGGGCGGGGCCGGCGCGCCGTCGGGGTGGAGGGCCGCGGCGAGCGCGGCGTCGAACGCGGTGTCGTCGGGCGCCTCGACCCGCCCCGCCTCGGCGGTTCCCCTGAGCGAAGCCGAAGGGCCGAGGCGGGGGGCGTCGGCCAGCCGGGCGGCGGCCTCGCGGATCGCCCACCGCGCCGAGTAGTCGACGGCGATGCGGATCAGCAGGCGCTCGCCGCCGCGCGTCTCCCACTCGGCCCGCGCCGCCGCATTCCGGAGCGCGCCGGGCAGCCGGTCGCGCCGCCCGATGAGCTGGAGGCGGACGCCCGCGCGCTTCAGCCGGGCGGTCTCGGAGCGGAGGTAGCCGCCGAGGAGCGCCATCAGCGCCGAGACCTCAGCCGGCGGTCGCTTCCAGTTGTCGGCCGAGAACGCGTAGGCCGTGAGGGTGCCGACGCCCAGGCCGGGGGCCGCCTCGACGACGCGGCGGAACGCCTCGGCGCCGGCGCGGTGGCCGGCCACGCGCGGCAGGCCCTGGCGCGTCGCCCAGCGGCCGTTGCCGTCCATCACACACGCGACGTGGAGACCGGCTGGAATGGGGAGAGTTCTTTGCATAACAAAGCAACGGATGGTGAGAACGCCCGCCTCGGTGCCGAGGCGGGCCGACTCGGGGAGCTAGAACAGGACGGGGAAGGCGAGGACGACGACCAGGGCCCAGAGCGCGTAGACCGTCAGGAAGCGAGCCGTCCAGGCGTCCTCCGGCCCGGCTCCGCGCCCGAGCGCTCGCCGCACGAGCGGCCCGACCAGCCCGGCGAAGTGGGCAGCGATGAGCACGTTCAGCCCGACGATCGCCAGCCGGTTCGGCGTCAGCCCGCCCGCCAGCCGGGTGACGATCGAGCCGAGCGCGGCGAGGTCGGCCAGCAGCGCCAGCGCGACGAGCGCCGCGGCCACGCCGTCGGTCCAGACGCGCGTGCGGTCGGGCCGCTCGGCCTCCATCAGGAGCACGAGCGCGAGGACGGCGACGAGCGCGACGTTCAGGATCAGGAGCGAGTCGCGCTCGGCGAGCCCGCCATTCGCGACGAGCGTCGGCAGGTAGACGGCGAGGACGACGAGCGCCATCGGCCCGAACACGCGCGCCACGAGCGGCGCCAGCCGCCCGGCCTCGACCCGCTGGCTCGCGAGGAGCGCGCCGACGGGCAGCACGCCGATCGCGCCGTAGACGATCACCCACTCGAACAGGACGGTCTCGACGCTCACGCCGATCGCCTCGAAGAGCGCCGCCGTGAGGGCGAGCAGGATCCCGCCGCCGAGCGTCAGCACGCCCGCGAGCGCGGCCGTCTCGCCGCCGAACTGGAGGTAGGCCAGGCGGGCCTCCGCGTTCTGCCACCGCGACCCGAGCGCCAGCACGCCGCCCGCGGCCAGGAGCAGGATCGGCAGGTGGATGATCGATAGGATGCCGGCGTCGGAGTCGATGTCGCGGAACGACTGGAGCAGGAGCAGCGCCGCCAGCGCGCCGCCGACGCTCCACACGATGCGGGCCGGGGGCCGGTACCGCTGCAGCAGCACGCCGAGGAGCGGCAGCCCGACGAAGAACGGCGCGTACCGCGCGAGGAACGGCTCGATGAGCTCGCCCGACTCGCTCCAGCCGAGGAGCCACGGGAGTTTGGCCCACGTCCCGCCGAGGACGATGAGGGCGGCGGCGGTCAGCAGCAGCGCCCGCGCCCGCTCGGGCGTGAGGACGGACGCGAACGACCAGGCCGGGGCCGTGCCGTCGGCCTTGCCCTCGGCGACCGGCGGGAGGTCGAGGCGGGCGGCCCAGGCCTGGAGGACGAGGTCGGCGGGGGCGCGGTCGAGCGCCTCGGCGAGCGCGCGGGCGAAGCCGTCCGCGGCCCCGCGGTAGGCGGCCTCGAGCTCCTGCGGCTCGTGGCGGAGCGCGAGGATCGTCTCGGGAGACATAGCTTTGTGATTCAAAGTAGAGGCTCGTGCGGCGCCGTTGGTGGGAGGAGCGTCGGTCATGACGGGCGGGCGGTTTGGATGAGGGCCTCCATCTGGTCGAGGTACGCTTCGAGCGCGACGCGGCCCGCCTCGGTGAGCGCGTACTCCGTGAGCGGCGTCCGGTCGGCGAACGACTTGCGGACCTCGAGGTAGCCGGCGTCCTCCAGCTTCCGCGCGTGGACGGAGAGGTTGCCGTCGGTGAGGTCGAGGACCGTCTTGAGGTCGGTGAACGAGGTCGTGCCGCCGGCCGCGAGCGCGCTCAGGATCCCGAGTCGCACGCGCTGGTGGATGACCGGGTCGAGGTCGGGGACCGAGGGGACGGCCCGCGGCGCTCGCCGGAGGGAGGTCTGGTTGGAGTCAGGCATCGGAGTAGAAAGTCACAGCGTCGTCATCCCCCGTGGCGGCGGGCGACGACCACGCCGAACACGACGTGGAGCCCGCCGAAGCCGGCGGCCATGAACGCGTCGCCCCAGGCGGCCGGCGCGAGGAGCGCGAGCGCGCCGAGGAGCATGAAGAGGGAGCCCAGGAGCGGGACGAGGCGGACCGAGAACATCCCGGCCGAGGCCACGCCCGCGCCGTACAGCAGCAGCCACGCGCCCGGCAGCAGCCGGTAGCTGGCGACCGCGTCGGCCGCGCCGCCGCGCGCGAAATACTCGCCCGTCGGGCCGACCTCGTAGGCGTACACCGCGAGCGTGAGCGCGACGCCGACGAGGAGCGGCGGCAAGAGGCCGAGGAGGAACTTCCGCCCCTGGCCGCTGAGCAGCGGGGCCCCGCCGCGCCGGGCCTTCGCCCACGTCGTCCACGCGCCGATGACGACGCCGACGAGGGCCGTCGCCGTCCACACCGACAGCCAGTCGTTGACCGTCGACTGGCGCGCGGCGATCGCCGAGGCGGCCAGGGCCACGACGCCCATCGCCACGCCGCCCCAGCCGGGGACGGCCGTGAACGTGCCCGTCCGCGCCATCGTCTCGCGGATGAAGCGGAGGCTGGACGCCGCCGCGTCGTCGGGCGCGGTGTGCGGCTCGTGCCGGCGGAGGGCGGGGCGGTCGCGGGACATGGAGCGGAGGCTCTTTGTGATCCAAAGTAGAGAGCCCGCTTTGCGTTGTCAAGTGGTCGGCCGCGAAGCGCCCCGTCTACCTTCCGCGCGCCCCCACTCTCCCGCCATGCTCCGCCTCATCCCGCCACCTGCGTCGACCTCCCGCGTGGTCGCCCTCGCCATCGCGCTCGCGCTGCCCTCCGCCTCTGCCCAGACCGACGACGCGCTCCTCGGGCGGATCGACGACCTCGTCGCGGACGTGACGCCGCGCGTGGTCGAGTACCGCCGGCACGTCCACCAGAACCCGGAGCTCTCGAACCGCGAGGTCGAGACGGCCGCCTACGTCGCCGCGCACCTGGCCCGCCTCGGCATCGAGGTGGAGACGGGCGTCGCGCGGACCGGCGTCGTCGGCACGCTCCGCGGCGGGCGCCCCGGCCCGACCGTCGCCCTCCGCGCCGACATGGACGCGCTGCCGGTCACCGAACGCGTCGACGTCCCGTTCGCCTCGACCGTGCGGACGGTCTACAACGACATCGAGGTCGGCGTGATGCACGCGTGCGGGCACGACGCGCACGTCGGGATGCTGATGGGCGTGGCCGAGGTGCTGGCGGCGGTCCGCGACGACCTGCCGGGCACGGTCGTGTTTCTGTTCCAGCCGGCGGAGGAGGGCGCGCCGGCGGGCGAGGCCCCGGCCGGCGCCGAGCAGATGGTGGCCGAGGGCGCGCTCGAAGGCGTCGACGCCGTCTTCGGGATCCACGTGACCAGCAGCTTCGAGGTCGGCGAGCTGAAGACGCGGCCGGGCGCGATGATGGCCTCGGCCGACGACCTCCGCATCGTGGTCACGGGCAAGCAGACGCACGGCGCGTACCCGTGGGGCGGCGTCGACCCGATCGTGACCTCGGCGCAGATCGTGACCGGGCTCCAGACGATCGTGAGCCGCCAGATGGATCTGACGAAGGCGCCAGCCGTCGTGACGGTCGGGCGGATCGACGGCGGCGTCCGCTCCAACATCATCCCCGACTCGGTGATGATGATCGGGACGATCCGAGCGCTCGACGACGAGATGCGGGCCGGCCTCCACGAGCGGATCCGCCGGACGGCCACGAGCATCGCCGAGAGCCAGGGCGCGACGGCCGAGGTCACGATCGCCGGCGAGTACGGCTACCCCGTGACGGCCAACGACGCCGCGCTCCTCGACCGGATGACGCCCACGCTCCAGGCCGTCGCCGGCGACGGCTTCGATCCGGCCGTCGCGCCGGTCCTCGGCGCCGAGGACTTCTCGTACTACGCCAATGAGGTCCCCGGCCTGTTCCTCTGGCTCGGCATCCGCACGCCCGGCGCGGACCGCGAGCTCTTCCCGCCGAACCACTCGCCGCTGTTCCGGATCGACGAGGACGCCCTCCCGCTCGGCGTCCGCGCCCTCGCCCACCTCGCCGTCGACTTCCTCGCCGGCGACGCCTGACCCTGCCCGCCTCGGCGCCGAGGCGGGGCTACTCGGGGTAGCGGTCCGGGGCGTAGCGGCGGGCGAGCCGGCCCGTCGCCGTGCCCAGGTCGAGGTCCGCCACGAGCGTGCCGGGCTCGCCGTACGGGAGCCGCGCCACGAGCCCGCCCTCCGGGTCGATCACGGCCGTCGCCGACTCCGGGAAGCGCGTCGTCACGTTCACGCTCGCGACGTAGACCGTGTTTTCGAGCGCGCGGCACAGCACGGCCTTCTCGTAGTACGGCCCGGCGGGATCGGCCCACGTCGTGAGCGTCGGGCCGGCGGTGTCGCTCCCGGTCCAGTGCGGGTGGAACACGACGTGCGCCCCGCGCCGCGCGGCCCAGCGGACCGTCTCGGGGTACCGGAACGCCTCGTGGCAGATGGCGACGCCGAACCGGAGCCCCCCCACCTCGAAGAGCTGGCGGCCCGTCCCGGCGACGTACGGACCCTCCTCCGTCGGGGCGAGCTGCGTCTTGAGCTGGACGCCGAGGAGCGCGCCGTCGGAATCCCACACGGCCGCGCCGATGTGGCGCCTGGCCTCCGCGATCCACTCCACGCCCAGGACGACGGCGATCGCGTGCTCCCGAGCCCACCCGCCGACGGCCTCCGCCACGCGTTTCTGATCCGCCATCTCGTACGGCGGCACCTCGACGCCGACGCCGTGGAGGCCGGGCACGTACGCCTCCGGGAAGCAGACGACGCGGGCACCGAGGCCGGCCGCCTCGGCGACGTGGTGGCGGACGGCGTCGAGCGCCGCGTCGACGCTGGGGGCGATGCGCGGGGAGGCGAGGGCGATCCGCATCGGGCGGCCGGAGGGACGGCGGAGCTTACGCCTCGCGCAGCCGGTCCGGATGGAACCGGTGGTCGGCCGTGAACAGCCGCCGGTAGGCGAGGCCGACGACGCCGAGCGCCGCCAGCGCCACGCACGCCGCGATCATGAACACGATCAGGATCTGGTAGCGGACGGCCTCGGCGGGCGGCGCGCCGGCCAGGATCTGCCCCGTCATCATGCCCGGGAGGCTCACGACGCCCATCACGGCCATGCTGTTTGTGATCGGCACGAGGCCGGTGCGGACGGCGTCGCGGAAGAGGGGGCGGGCAGCTTCCCATCGGGTGGCGCCGAGCGCGAGCCGGGCCTCGACGAGACCACGGCCCCGGCTGGCGCCGTCCATGAACCTGTCGAGCGACAGCGAGATGCCCGTCAGCGCGTTGCCTAGCAACATCCCGTGGAGCGGGATGAGGTACTGCGGGTCGTACCACGGGTCGATCTGGAGAATCCCGAGGACCGCCGCGCCGGTGACCACGAACGATGCGCCGAGGACGCTCACGAGCGCGTCGGCCCAAATCTGGGGGTACCGCCGCGACGTCCGGCGCACGGCCGCGTGGCCGGCCAGCAGCGCCATCCCCACCGCGAGGGAGACGATCAGGAGCGCGCTCTCAGACGAAAAGACCCACTCCAGCACGAGCCCGACCAGGAACAGCTGGACCACCATCCGGGTGGCCGCGACCGCCAGCCCCTTCGTCAGCCCGAGCTTGAGGGCGACCGACAGGCCGATGGCGACGAGCAGCAGGACCGACGCGAGCGCCAGCTGCCACAGCGAGATGTCGACGGCGCCGGTCACAGGTCGAGGGATCGGTCGGTGACGCGGTCGAGCTGGGCCGCGTCGTGGCTGGTCCAGACGGCGGCGCGGCGCGCGTTGGCCCGGAGGGCGTCGGCGATGACGGCTTCGACCGCCTCGGCGCGCTCGGGGTCGAGGCCGGCGGTGGGCTCGTCCAAGAGGAGGACGGTCGGGTCGGTGAGGAGCGCGCGCATCAGCCCGACCGTCTGGGCCTCGCCGCCGGAGAGCCCGTCGACCGACTGGCCGAGAAGGTCGGCCGGCCGCCCGAGGCGGGCGAGGAGGGCGCGGGCGCGCTCGGCGTCGTAGCGCTGCCCGTCGCGGACGGCGAGGGCGAACGGCGCGCGGAGGTTGTCCTCGACGGTCCCGTCGAAGAGGGCCGGCCGCTGGGCGGCATAGGCGACCTCGGCGCGGTGGCGGGGGAGGCTCCGGACGGGGCCGCCCTCCGACAAGAGCTCGCCCTCGTCGAGCGCGTCGAGGCCAGCGAGCGCGCGGAGCAGGACCGTCTTGCCCGCGCCCGACGGCCCGCGGACCGCCAGCCGGTCGCCCGGCGCCACGTCGAGATTCAGTCCACGCCACACCCACCGCTCGCCGACGCGGCGGCCGGCGGTCTGGACTGAGACGAGAGGCGAGGCCATGCAGGGCAGACCGCATCGTGCCGGCGGGGTTTCCGGGCAACGGTCCCGCGACACGCCCGGCTCCGCCCGCCTCGACGCCGAGGCGGGCCTGGCCACGGGACGAGGTGCGGCAATGGCCTGGGTCGTGTCGTCCTGAACGCAATGAAGGGTCTCGTCTCGGCGGCCCCAGCGTGTCGATGAGCAGGGCGGTCGAGCCTGACGAGATCCTCCGCGTACGTCCAGGATGACGAGGGGAACGCCGCCCGGAGAAGAAAAGCGCTTCCGGAGGCGAATCAGGTCAGGGCGTGCTCGTCCCCCTTGCGCGGCGTGGACGGCGGTGGCTACCCTCCGTCCATGATCGTCGCCCGCCCCACGCTCTCCAGCACCTCGTTTTACTACGGGTATTGGTTTATGCGTCCGGCGGGCCGGAAGCGCTAGGAGACCCTTACCTCCTCGCCTCTTGCAGCCCGCCCTCCCCGGCGGGCTTTTTTGTTGCCCCACCCCCATGCCCGACTCCCCCGACCTCTCGACCCTCCGGTCCGACCTCGACGCCGTGGACCGCAAGCTCGTCGAGGCCCTCGCCGAGCGGCAGCGCCTCGTCTCCGACGTGGCCGCCGTCAAGGCCGCCGACGGCGCGCTCCCGATCCAGGACCCCGACCGCGAGCAGTCGCTCCTCTCGCGCGTCCACCAGCTGGCCGAGGCGGCCGGCGTCGACGGCTACTTCGCGTCGCAGCTGTACCGCCAGATCCTGCGCCACTCGGTCCGCTACCAGGCTGTCCGCCAGTCGGGCGAGGCCGGGCTCCGGGTGGCGTACCAGGGCGTCGAGGGGTGCTACAGCCACTCGGCCGCGCGCCACCACTTCGCGGCGGTCGACGGCGTGGGGTACCTCGGCACGAGCACGTTCGGCGGCGCCATCGAGGCGCTCAAGGGCGGGAAGGCCGACCGCGCGCTCCTCCCGGTCGAGAACACGACGGCCGGGCCGATCTCGGGCGTCTACGACCTCCTCGTCGAGCCGGGCCTCCACATCGTGGGCGAGGAGGTCCTGAAGGTGGAGCACTGCCTGCTCGGGCTGCCGGGCGCGTCGCTCGGGCACGTCGAGCGGATCGGGACGCACCCGCAGGCGATCCGCCAGTGCAGCCTGTTCCTGGACGACTTCAAGCACCACGGCGGCCACGTCGACTCGGAGGACGACACGGCCGGGGCGGCCAAGGCCGTCGCCGAGGCGGGCGACCCCACGCGCGCCGCGATCGCGGGCGAGGACGCCGCCGAGCACTACGGGCTCGAGATCCTCAAGCGGAACGTGGCGAACCGGAAGGACAACTTCACGCGCTTCCTCATCGTGGCGGCCGAGCCGCTCGCGCACGACCAGCGGCTCCCGCATAAGACGTCGCTCGTGCTCTCGACCGAGCACGGCCCCGGCAAGCTGGCCGCCGTCCTCCAGGTGTTCGCCGAGGCCGAGGTCAACCTCACCAAGCTCGAAAGCCGGCCGTCGCCCACGACCCCGTTCGAGAGCCTGTTCTACCTCGACCTCGAGGGCGGCACGCACGAGGACGCGGTCGCCGACGCCATCGAGGCCGCGGAGGCCCACACGAAGTCGCTCCGCGTGCTCGGCTCGTACCCCGTGTTCCGCGCCGAGACGCCGCGCGCCGCGCTGGGCGTGGCCGCCTCGGGCGACGGCGCGGCGCCCCGGGCCAAGGCCACCGCCCCGCCGAGCGTCAAGCCGAGTCGCCGGACGCTCGGTGACCGACAGGGCCGGCCGGACACGGTCGTCGAGATCGCGGGCGTCCGGATCGGGGGCGACGAGCCGCCGGTCCTCATCGCCGGGCCGTGCTCGGTGGAGAGCCGGGACCAGATCTTCGAGTCGGCCCGGGCCGTCCGCGAGGCGGGCGGGCTCATGCTCCGCGGCGGCTGCTTCAAGCCGCGGACGCTGCCCTACGACTTCCAGGGGCTCGGCTTCGAGGGGCTCGCCATGATGCACGAGGCGGGGCGGCAGAACGGGCTCCCCATCGTGACCGAGGTGGTCCACCCGAAGGACGTCGAGGCGATCGCCCGCGAGGCCGACGTGCTCCAGATCGGCGCGCGCAACATGCAGAACTTCGAGCTGCTCAAGGAGGTCGGGAAGAGCCACGCGGCGGTCCTCCTCAAGCGCGGGATGTCGTCGTCCATCGACGAGTGGCTGGCGGCGGCGGAGTACGTCCTCGCCGGCGGCAACGAGCGCGTGATCCTCTGCGAGCGCGGCATCCGGACGTTTGAGACGGCCACGCGCAACACGCTCGACCTCAGCTCAGTCGTCGTCGCCCGCGAGCGGACGCACCTCCCGGTGATCGTGGACCCGAGCCACGCGGCCGGCCTCCGGCGCTGGGTCCCGGCGCTCGCGAAGGCGGCGATCGCGGCCGGCGCGCACGGGCTCATCGTGGAGGCCCACCCGGACCCCGACCACGCGCTCTCCGACGGACCCCAGTCGCTGACCTGGGACCAGCTCAACGAGCTGGCGCGCGAGATCGGCGTGGCGCCGGCCGTCGCGGCCTAGGGACCAGCTCCGCCCGCCTCGGTGACGACGCCGAGGCGGGCAGGGCTCAACGGAAGCGGGACTCCACGTCGTCGTCCTCGACGATCTGGCGGAGGACGGGGTCCTGGATCTCGTCGGGCGCGCCGTCGCCCTCCAGCTCCTCCTCGACCGACTCGAGCAGCATCTCGGCCTCGGTCTCGCCGGCCCGCTCCAGCACGACGAGCGCGGCGAACCCGTCGGTCGCGCCGCCGCCGCCCATCGGCGAGGTCTGGGCCACGCGCCAGCCGGCGCGGAGGTGCTGGTCGAGGTCGTCGAGCGAGGCCGTCCGGGCGCCGGTCGGGCCGACGGTGACGACGAGGGCTTTCTGGGTCATGGCACGTCGCGGGGGGACGCTGAGAGGGCGCGAGGCGCGGTCCGGTTCCGCCCGGCCTGGGAACCCTCGGCAGACGTCGGGCGAACGTCTCGTTCCCTCCCGCCGCCCCCATGCCCCGTCTGTTCGCTCCTCTCCTCGCCGCTCTTGGGGCGCTCGCCGGCTGTGCCGGGACGCCGGCCCCCGGCACCGCCCGCACCCCGCCGATCACCGCCGTTGAGGCCGAGACCGCCGGCTTCGTCACCCGTCTCGGCGACGACACGCTCGCCGTCGAGCGGTTCACGGTCACGCCCGGCGGGATGGAGGCGACCGTCGCCGTCCGCGCCCCGCAGACGACCCTCGCGACCTACACCCTCGACCTCGACGACGACGGCGGGCTGGAGGCCTACGAGGCCGTCGTCCGGCAGCCGCTGACCGACGAGGTCCTCCGGACGCAGCGGGCCGAGCCGGTCGGCGACAGCCTGCGGGTCACGTCCTCCGAGACGATGGGGGAGACCGAGACGCGGATGGTGGCCGGCGCCGCGCGACCGCTCCCGTTCGTCGACCTCGTCCACTGGCCGTTCGAGCTGATGGTCCGGCGGGCCGTCGCGGCGGGCGGGCCGCTGGAGCAGCCGCTCTTCACGCCGCGCGGCGTCGTTGCCTTCACGAGCGACGTTGAGGACGACGGGTCGGTGACGGTCACGCACCCGTTCCGCGGGAGCATGGTCGTCGAGGCCGACGACGAGGGCCGGCTCCTCGAGCTCGACGCGGGCGCCACGACGCGGAAGCTGACCGTGATGCGCGTGGCCGACGTCGACGTCGAGGCTGTGGCGGCGCGCTGGGCCGAGATGGACGCGGCGGGCCTGTCGGCCGGCGAGCTCTCGGGTCGCGGCGAGGCCGTCGGCGAGATCGGGCCGGCGACGGTCTCGGTCGACTACGGCGTGCCCCAGAAGCGGGGCCGCGAGATCTGGGGCGCGCTGGTGCCGTGGGGCGAGCTCTGGCGGACCGGCGCCAACCGCGCCACGCACCTCGAGACGAACCACGCGCTCGTGCTCGGCGAGGGCGACGACGCGCTCGCGGTCCCGGCCGGCGTCTACACGCTCTACTCGATCCCCGCGGCCGATGGCGGCGTGCTCATCGTGAACCGCCAGACGGGCCAGGGCGGGACGACCTACGACGAGGCCCGCGACCTCGGCCGCGTCCCGCTGACGCGCTCGGCCCTCGGCGAGACCGTCGAGGCGTTCACGATCGCCGTCGACGAGACCGGCGCGCGGTCCGGCGTGCTGTCGCTGCGGTGGGACCGCGACGCGTTCTCCGTCCCGTTCACCGTCCCGGATTGACCTCCCCCGCCTCGGCGCCGAGGCGGGCCGACTCGCCCATGGACTTCGACCTCGACGCGCTCGCCCCGCGGGCCGGCTACAAGCTCCTCTCCGCGCTCGTCGTCCCGCGCCCCATCGCGTGGGTCACGACGCGCAACGCCGACGGGAGCGTCAACGCGGCGCCGTACAGCTTCTTCAACCTGATGGGCCACGACCCGCACCTCGTGGCGCTCGGCCTGTCGCAGCCCGGCGACCGGCACGCAAAGGACACCGCCGCGAACGTCCGCCGGACCGGCCGCTTCGTGGTCAACGTCGTGAGCGAGGCCGTGGCCGAGGCGATGCACCGCTCGTCCGGCCCGTACCCGCCGGGCGCGAGCGAGGTCGACGCGCTCGCGCTGGACCTCGCCGATCCGCCGGCCGGCGACGTGCCGCGGATCGCCGCGGCGCCGGCCGCTCTCGCCTGCCGCGAGCACACGACGCTCCAAATCGGCCGGTCACGCGTGCTGATCGGCGTGGTCGAGGGGCTCTATCTCCGTGACGACCTGTACGACGCCGAGCGCGGCTATGTCCGCCAGGAGGCCGTGCGCGCCGTGGGGCGGCTCGGCGGCGGCCTCTACTCCCACGTCGACGCGTTCTCGCTCGGCCCGCGCCCGTCGACCGAGGAGGTCGGCGGGAGGTAGCGCGCCTCGCGAACCTCGACCTCGTCGGCGAGCCCGTCGCCCGCGCCGTCGCCGCCGAGCGGAGCCAGCCCCGCGGCCTCCTCGATGGCGCCGACGGCCCGGCCCTCGGCGCGCGCGATCCAGCGGCGGAAGCGGCTCGTCGTCTCGGCCTGGGCCGCCTCGGCGTGATGGTCGAGGTAGTCGAGGAGCGGGTCGAGGTCGAGCGTCTCGGCGTGGACGCCCGCGCCGGCCGCCACGGCGTCGACGGCGTTGCAGCGCTGCTCGTAGTGGCCGGGCGTCGGGACGAGGAGGGCCGGCGTGCCGAGCCACATGGCCTCGGAGACCGTCTCGAACCCGGCCGTGCAGACGACGCCGCGCGCCGCGGCCATGCGCTTGAGGAATTCCGTCCCGCTGAGGCCGTGGAACGTCAGCGACGGGCTGTGGTCGTGCGGCTCGACGGCCGCGAACGTGTGGATCCGGACGCCCGGGTTCCGGTCGCTCCACGCCGCGAGTGCGGGCGCCATCGCCGGCTCCATGAGGTAGACGAGGATCGACCCGTCACCCGGCGCGTCGCCCAGGTCGAACAGCTGTGACCGGAGGAGCGGCGGGACGACGCGGACGCCCGGCCGGTCGGGCGCGTCGTAGAACGAGAGCGCGAGGCGCGTCTCGGCGCCGACGCCGACGAGCGACGTGTACGCCTCCATCGCGACCCGCTGGAGCGGCTGGCCCGGAAGGAGCGGGTAGCCCGGGTGCCCCGAGAAGAACTGGTGGCCGACGGCGACGACGGGCACGTCCGACACGCGGAGCAGCCCGTGAAGGCCCATCAGCCCCTCGTAGAAGTTGACGACGACGTCGGGTTCGAGCCGGTCGAGGACGGTCGTGATCCGGTCGAGGCTCGGGGCGAAGCGCCGCATCCGTGCGACGTTGGCGGCGAACGTGGCGACGGGCCGGATCCGGCCGTCGGCGCCGGACACGAAGCCGGGGCTCTCCACGGTTTCGACGCGCGCCGCCAGCCCCTCGCGGAAAAAGTCCGGCACGTCGCCCCAACGGCTCGTCCCGGCCACCGCCCCGACGACCTGATGGCCGCGACGGCGGAGCATGGCGGCCACGGCGAGCGCCTGCGTGAGGTGGCCGCGCCCCTCGCCCTGCACGGCGAAGAGCACGCGGAGCGGATCCCGTCTCATCGCTCCGCTCCGAGTGTCCCCGCGTCGAGCCCGAGGCGGGCGGCCTCGGTGCTGAGGGCGAGGCGGGGCACGAGCGCGGCGACCGGCTGACGCACGCCGTCGCCTCGTGCCTCGGCGTCCCGCTGGATCGCGCCCGTCCACCGGACGATCTCGAGCCGGCCGTCGTGGTGCTCCACGAGCGCCGTGCAGTTCTCGACCCAGTCGCCGCAGTTGGCGTAGAGCGTCGCGCCCGCCTCGGTCACGACGTCGCGGAGCTCGGGCCGATGGATGTGGCCGCACACGACGCCGTCGACGCCGGCCTCGACGGCTCGCATGGCGACGGCCTCCTCGAACCGGTCGATGTACTGGAGCGCCCGCTTCGTCCGGTCCTTGAGCGCCGCCGCGAGCGACCAGTACGGCTTCCCCATCCGCTCGCGCACGCGGGCCACGACCGTGTTGAGCGCCAGCGACAGCTCGTAGGCCCGCGCGCCGACCCGGCTCAGCCACGGCGCGAGGCGGACGACCCCGTCGAACTCGTCGCCGTGGAGCACGAGGAGCTTCCGCCCGTCGGCCGTCGTGTGGACCCAGTCGCGCTGGACGAGGATGCCCCCGAACGTGAGCCCGACGAACTGGCGCGCCGCGCCGTCGTGGTTGCCGGGCACGTAGACCATCTCGGACCCCTTCCGGACTTCCCGGAGCAGCTTCTGGACCACGTCGTTGTGGACCTGCTGCCACGTCCAGGACCGCGCGAGGGCCCACCCGTCGACCACGTCGCCGACGAGCACCCAGCGCTGGGCCTCGTGGTGGCGGATAAAGTCGAGCACGCGCTCGGCCTGGCAGCCGCGCATGCCGAGGTGGAGGTCGGACAGGAAGATCGTCCGGTACGAGGTCATCGGGCATCCGGGGGGGATGCCTCGAAACCTCCCCCACGGCGTTCGTTTTAGGATGACCGGCGTGCGACCAGACGGTTACGGTACCGTGTCGTCGGAGGCCGGTCCAACGCGAGGGCGGACGGTCCCGCCCGCATCGGCCCTGCCCACCTCGGCAGCGAGGCGGAGCCATCCAGTCGCGCACGGCTTTCCCGCCGTGTCATCCTGAGCGGAGTGGAGGGCGCCAGCTCGGAGCGGAGTCGAAGGATCTCGGGCGAGCACAGCCGCGATGAGGTCGCCCAGGCCCGGTGCACGTCGGAGATCCTTCGACTCCGCCACTGCGCGGCTTCGCTCAGGATGACCCAGTTGAAAGGCCGTGCGCGACTCGACCCTTCCTGCCTCGGCACCGAGGCAGGCGGACTCAGAGGCGCCGGCCCTTCGGCCCCCAATCCAAAAAGCGAGCGCCGGCCCCCTCCCACAGAGGGCCGGCGCTCTAGCTCAGTCGCGGCAGATGACGGGCAGCCGCGGCCGAGATTCGAGGCGTGCCTTAGCGGGCGACGCTCAGCTGGCGGGCGACGGCGCCCGTCTCGCCCTGGAGGCGGAGGACGTAGACGCCCGTCGAGAGCGTCGCGGTCGGGACCGTGGCCGCGGCCGCGCCGGCCGCGAACGCGCCCTCGGCGACCGTGGCGACCCGGCGGCCGAGCACGTCGTAGAGCGCGATCTCGACGCGCTGGGCGCGGTCGAGCGAGAACCGGACCGTCGCGTCGCCGCGCGTCGGGTTCGGCCCGACGGCGAGGGCGAGGCCCGCCTCGGGCGCGTCCTCGTTGGCGACGGCCGGGCCCGAGAGGATGCCGTTCTGGTAGAGCGCCGTCCAGCCGCCGAGCCACGTCGGCGTCGAGGCGTCGCCGGTCCCGCTCGTCGGCGCGAAGGCGCCGCGGTAGTCGACGACCTCGAAGAAGTCGTCGCCGTCGAGGGCGTTGCCCTCGAAGAGGGCGCCGGCAGCGGCCACGCTGCTCCCGAGCGGGCGCGGGTCGAAGCCCATCTCCCGGTCGACGTTGGCGAGCGACGGGTCGGCGATCGTGTTCGAGCCGGCGAGGGCGGCCTCGATGGCCTGCTGGCGGGCCGGCGAGTTGTCCGAGTCGTCGTTGACGAGGTCGGCGAACGTGCTCCCGGCGCCGAACCCGAAGAAGATGTTGTTGGCGATGATGAGGTCGTCGGTCCCCTCGGTGTTCGTGCCGAACCGGTTCTCGGTGTCCTCTCCCGACGAGAGCGCCTCGAGGTCGAGCGCCGAGCCGGGGAAGTCGACGAAGATCGAGTTGTAGATCCGGCCGCCGGTGTTGTCGCGGAGCTGCAGGGCCGCCGAGTTGAGCTCCTCGCCGAGCTGGGTGTCGTCGGCGTCCTCGCCGGCCCCGATGCACGTGATGTTCGAGTAGACCGGGACCGAGTACGGGGTGGCGTCCTCGCCGCCGAGGCTCGAGACGCCGCCGTCGTTCTCGAAGCAGCGCCCGGCGTCGTTGCCCGGGTTGTTGATCGAGAGGCCGAACTGGAACTTGCCCCGGAAGCCGCGGTCGGTGTCGAACGTGTCGTCGCCGTTGAAGGCGCCGACGAGGTACCGGGCCTGAGCCGTCCCGCCGAAGAACTCGAAGGCGTCGTCCGAGTTGGCGAAGACCTCGACGTACTCGATGGTCGTGCCCGAGCCGACGGCGCCGAACGTCATCCCGTTGATCTCGGAGTCGGTCTCGAACCCGAAGCCGGCGTGGCGGACCGAGACGTAGCGGAGCGTGCCCGAGTCGTCCGCGTCGTCACACTGGAACGTCGTGCCGTCGCAGCCGAAGCGCGTGTCGTCGCTGGCCGGGACGCCCTCGACGTTGTTGATGGCCGGGGTCGAGTTGGTCGTGGCCCGGCCCAGGACGATGAGCCCGCCCCACTCGGCGCGGTCGTCGGGCCCGAGGTCGGACGGGTCGTCGACGTTGTCGGCCTCGGCCGTGAAGATGATCGGGGCGTCGGCGCGCCCGTTCGCCTCGATGTTGCCGTCGACCATGACGACGAGGCCGGAGGCGAGGTCTCCGGTGGCGGCGCTCGGGATCGCCCGGCCCTTGATGATGGTGCCGGCCTCGATGGTCAGCGTCGCGCCGGGGCGGACGTAGATGAGGCCGTCGAGGAGGTAGACCTCACTGGCCGACCACTGCGTGTCGGTCGAGATGTCGGACGAGACCGTGACGGTCGGGGCCTGAGCGAACGCGGGCCCCGCGAGGAGCAGGGCGAGCAGGGCCGTAGCGAAGCGATACATGGGGGAGGGGTGGGGGGTGAGAGAGGAGGCGGACGTCGGGCTAGTCGCCCGACGCCGTGCCGGTGCCGATGGGGGAGGCGGACGAACCGGGCGCCGGGATGGACGCCGGCGCGCCGACCCCGAACGAGGGGTTGACCGAGATGCCGAGCGAGAACTGGGTCCCGCGGGCGTAGCGGAGGAACGGGGCGACCTCGGAGGGCCCGCCGAGGTCGAACCCGCTCACGTCGTAGGCCTCGAGATAGTCCGAGCCGAGGACGTTCTTGATCGAGCCCTTGAGCGTGAACGCTCCGAAGACCTGCTGCGAGGCGGTGAGGTCGAGCTGGGGCGCCGGCCGCTCGTAGACGTCCGGGAGCGGGTTGCCGACGCGCGACAGCCGCGGCCCGGCCACGTTGAAGAACACGCCGGCCGAGGTCCCGCGGAGCGGGTCGTCGTAGCTCAGGTTCGCGTTGAGGAGGTAGGGGCTCTGGCCCTGGAGGTCGCGCGTGTCGGGCGCCGAGGGGTCGAGCTCGCGGCGGGCGGCCAACTCGCGGCCCGTGATCGATATGCTCGACTGGGTCAGCGAGAGGTTGGCGCCCAGCGAGAGCCGCTCGCCGAGCACGCCGCCGAGGCCGAACGTCCCGAGCCGCTGGCGGGCCTCGAACTCGGCCCCGAAGACGTCGGCCGCGTCGACGTTGGCGTACGACGTCGCGCCGTTCTCGGGGTCCGTGATGATCCGCTCGATGGGGTTGTCGAGCCGCTTGTAGTAGGCGCTCGCGGCGAGGATGCCGCCGGGCTGGTTGAACCACTCCCAGCGGAGGTCGAGGTTCGTGATGAGCGTCCGCTCGAGGGCCGGGTTGCCCTGGAGCGCGCCGTCGGACGTGAAGTCGTAGGTCGTGACCGGAGCGATCTCGCGGAACGTCGGGCGGGCGAGCGTCCGCGTCGCGGCGGCCCGGAGGTTCATCGCGTCGCTGAGCCCGTAGACGAGGTTGAGCGACGGGAGCACGTCGTTGTAGCTCCGGTCGGTCCCGAGGAAGGCCGTCCCGTCGACGGTCACGACCGAGTCGGCCGGAGTGTCGGCGGTGGCGAGGGCCTGGGAGGCCACGAGGAGCCGGGAGCCCTCGTAGCGGGCGCCCGCGATGAGGCGGAGCCGGCCGAGCCCGACCTCGACCATCCCGTAGCCGGCGGCCACGTCGAACGTCCCGTCGTACTGGTTCTGGTCGCGCGTCGCGTCGATGAGGTAGTGGCCGAACTCGTACTGCGTGACCTCGCCGGCCGAGTTCGTTCGCGTGCCGATCACGCCGACGTTGTCGGGGCCGAGGTAGGTCGCGAGCGCGTCTCCGTCGGTGCCCCCGAGCGCCACGCCGCGGTCGAGCTCGTAGAAGAAGAACCGCTCGCCGTAGGCCCGGTCGGTCCGCTCGACGAGCCCGCCGACCTTGAGCTGCGCGCCGTTGCCGAAGGCCCGGAACGGGAGCGAGAGGTCGAGCGCGCCGCTGCCAAGCGTCTCCTCGAGGTCGCGGAAGTAGCGCTGCGGGCCCGGCGGCGTGCCGACGAGCGCGTACGACGTCGTCTCGTTCCCGTCCTCGTCGACGCTCACGTTCGAGCGGATGGCCGCTTGACGGAGGTCGGGCTGGTCGAGCTGCGTCCGCGAGAGGTTGGCCCGCCAGTCGACCTCGAGGTTGCCGAGGGCCGGGAGCGCGTGCTCGCCGCGGAGCTGGGCCGAGCCGAGCGTCCGCTCGGTGTAGCCCGTGACGATGTCGGTGACCGGCGTGCCGGCGGACAGGACGTTGTCGACGCCGGCGAGCGTCCGCGCCTGGCTCTCCGTGATGTGGCTGAAGAGCGTGTTGAGCGCGACCTCGTTGTAGCTGCCGAGCTGGACGGCGAGGTTGGCGATGCCGCCGACCTGGGCCGACTGCGTGGCCCGCTGGTCCGTCCGGAACTGCGTCGTGTCGACGGCGACCTGGCCGGTCGTGGCGTCGCGGCCCGTGAGGTCGAGGCGCGCGAGCGTCCCGCCGTCGTAGGCGCTGACGCCCTGGTCGGCCGTGAGCCCGACGATGTAGCCGACGGCGTTCCGCCCGACGGGCACGCGGTCGCCGATCGAGAGCGAGACGCTGCCCGTGAAAGGGACCGTCCCCTGCGTCGGGGCCACCATCGGCGTGAGGGCGTTCGAGAGGTCGTCGAGGCGCTGCGAGGCCGCGGCGTCCTGCCGGACGAGCGGGCCGGTGCCCGGGCCGCCCGGGCCGTCGAGCCGCGTCGTCGGGCGGATGAACTGGTCCCGCGGCGTGTCCGCGAGGAGGCCCGGCACGGCGAGGTCGCCGGCGCCGAACCGGAACAGGCTGCTCCCCTGGACCGGGTCGATGACGATCGCGTCGCCCGGGACGGCCTCGGTCGAGAACCCGGTCGAGACCGAGAACGACGACGTGAACGCGTCCGGGAACGACCGCGTCGTGATGTCGACGAGGCCGCCGGAGAAGCTGCCCGGCTTGTCCGGCGTGAAGGTCTTCAGCGTGACGATGTTCTCCAGGAAGCCGGCCGGGAACAGGTCGAACTGGACCGCGCGGCGGTCGGGGTCGGCGGTCGGGAGGACGGCCCCGTTGAGCTGCGTGTTGGCGTAGCGGTCGCCGAGGCCGCGGACGAACACGTACTGCCCGCCCTGGACGCTCGCGCCCGTCACGCGCTCCATGGCGTCGCCGGCGTCGGAGGCCCCGCTCTGCGAGATCGTCTCGGCCGAGATGGCGTCGCTCACCTGCGCGGCCCGCGCCCGGACGCGGAGGAGCCCGACCTCGCTGTTCGTCGCGATGATCTCCTCGGCCTCGACGACGACCTCCTCGAGCAGGGCGTCGGTCGTCAGCGTGACGTTGATCTGGGTCGGCGCCCCGGCCTCGATCTGGACGTTGTTGACGACCTGCGTGGCGTAGCCGACGAACGAGTACCGGACGGTGTACGTCCCGACCGGGAGCCGGTCGATCCGGTAGTTCCCGTCGACCTCGGTGGCGGCGCCGGTGCCCTGCTCGACGACGAGGACGCTGGCGCCGGGCAGGCCGCCGCCGAAGTCGCCGTCGACGACGGTACCGGAGAGGGTCCCGGTCTGCGCGAGCGCGAGGCTGGGGAGGAGGAACGCGACGAGAGCAGCGGCCCGTCGGGCGTGCTCCGAGGCCCGCGACGCGCGGGAGGTCCAGAACGACATGGGGAGGGGGTGTGGGAGTCTCGGCGCGGCCGAGCGAAAGCAGAGAATGGCGGGGGCGGTGGGGAGCCCCTGAGCCCGTCGACCCCCACACTAGCGGGCGCTCGTTACGTCGCGTTTACCCGCCCGTTATCGCAGCATTACGCCCCCCCGAGTTCCATGAAGCGCCGCCGAACTCTCGGGTTCGCACGCCGGTTCGGACCGCCGCTCCACCCCGCCCACTCCCGAACGGAGGTCGCGCGTGGTCGGCGAGCCGGAGCGGACCCTCCCACCTCGGCGCCGAGGCGGGGAGGGCCGTCGCGCGCCGTGTCTCTCGCGTCCTGAGCGGAGCCCGGCCGTGGCAGACGGAGGTCTCGTCGACTCCATCCGCTCGACGCGCACCCGGCGGCCCCACCTTCCGACACGCGATCCTCGGCGCCGCCGTCCCTCCCAGGTCGCTTCGCTCGATGGCAGGGAGTGGCGCGGTGACGAGAGACCAGCCCGCCTCGGTCCGTCCGCGAACGCGCCGAGGCAGCGGAAGGCGAGGCGCCTCGTCCCAGAGCGTCGGCGGTCCGACGTCCCGCTAGGCCGAACCTTTCGGCGGGCGCCGCCGTCCAGTAGATCCCTGTTGCAACGGACGCCTCTGACCCACTCCTCGCTCCGCACGACGGCGACGCTGTTCGCCCTCTGGCTCCTCGTCTTTACGGCGGCCAGCCAGACCATCATCATCACGCCCATCCTTCCGCTCATCGGCGAGGCGCTGGGCGTGGGGACAGGGCCGTTGGGGCTGCTCGTGTCGGTGTACTCGTGGGTCCTGGCCCTGGCCGCCCTCGTGATGGGGCCGATCTCCGACCGAGTCGGGCGGCGACGCGTCCTCCTGATGGGGTCCGGCGCGCTCGTGGTCGCCCTCGCGCTCCACGGGTGGGCCGACACATTCGAGGCCCTCCTCGTCATGCGCGTGCTGGCCGGCGCCGGCGGCGGGATGCTCTCGGGCGCGGCCGTGAGCTACGTCGGCGACGCGTTTCCGTACGAGAAGCGGGGGTGGGCCACGGGTTGGGTCATGAGCGGCGTCCCGTTCGGGCTCGTCATCGGGATCCCGCTGGGGCGTGCGCTGGCGGTCGCGTTCGGATTCCGGATGCCGTTCGTGGCCTTCGCTGGGGTCATGGCCGTCGCGTTCGTCCTCATCCTGACCGTCGTGCCCCAGCCCGACGTCCAGCTCTCGGAGGAGCGGCCGACGGTCCGCGGCGCGCTCCGCCAGTACGCCGAGCTCCTCCGCGGGACGGGCGGGACGGCCGCCGCCGCGGCGACGTACTTCCTGATGTACTTCGGGCTGAGCCTCCTCATCGTCTACCTCCCGCAGTGGCTGACGGCCCGGTTCGCGATGGAGGTCGCGCCGTTCGGCGAGCCGCTCACGGTGTTCGGCCTCCCGCTCGACTTTATCGCGACGCTGTTCCTCGTGGGCGGCCTCGTGAGCGTCGTCGTCGGGCCGCAGGCCGGGACGCTCTCCGACGCCGTCGGGCGGAAGCCCCTGATCCTCACGTCCTGCCTCGGGCTGGCCGTCGTCACGGCCGCGGTGCCCTACGTCGTGACCGAGCGGTGGGCGGCGTACCCGATCTACGTCGCCATCATGGGCCTCTTCGCGCTGCGGATGGCCCCGCTCCAGGCGCTCCTGACGGCGCTCGTGCCGAGCCGCCAGCGCGGGGCGTTCCTCTCGCTCACGATCGCGGTGGGGCAGATCGGGACGGGCGTCGGGGCCGCGGTCGCGGGCGTCCTGTACGCGGAGGTCGGCTACGCGGCGACCACGACGCTCTCGGCCGTCGTGGTCCTGGCGATGGCCGCGCTCGTGTGGAGGTGGCTCCCGGAGCCGACCGAGCAGGCCGTGGACCCCGAGCCGGAGCCCGTCGCGGAACCCGCCGAGGCGGGCGTGGTCGCGGGCGAGACGGGGGCGCCGTAGCCGGGCCTGCGCTACTCGCTCGTGTCGCCGGAGTCGAACGTCGCCAGGAGCGCCGGGAGGGTGTCGGGCGTCGAGAGGACGACGCGGGCGCCGGCGCCCATCAGCGTCCGCCCGTGCTCGAGCACGTCGAGGCCGGGGGGCACCACGCCGACCGCCACGCAGCCGGCCGCGACCGCCGCGCGCATGTCGTCGACGGTGTCGCCGGCGTAGACGGCCTCCTCCGCCTCGACGCCGAGGTCGGCGAGGGCGAGCTCGAGGCCGTAGGGGTCCGGCTTTTCGCGGCCGGCCTGCCGGTCCATCCCCACCACGACCGGGATGTGGCCGTGCCACTCGAACCGTCGGAGCGTCCAGAGGGCGTCGGCCTCGGGGCGGCCGGTCACGAGCGCCAGCTTGTAGCGCTGGACGAGGTCCTCCAACGTCGACGTCTGGATGGCCGGCGGCTCGGTCGCGATGAGCCCGTCGTACTTCGTGCCCTGGTAGATCTGGTTGAACCGGTCCTTGATCGCCTCGAACGGCGCGTCGGCCTCGGCGACGCCGGCCTCACGGACGAACGCCTCGCTCAGCACCCAGTCGTTGTTGAACCCGCCGGCGTCCTTCTTGGCCTGGATCTGCTCGGGCGTGGGGCCCTCGCCAGCGAAGTGGGCCACGGTCTCGGTGATGGCCCGCCGGTACGAGCCGCGGACGTCCACGAGGACGCCGTCCATGTCGAGGAGAACTGCTTTCAAGGGGAAGAGGGCGGGGTGCGAGATGGGGGACGCGGGGAGCTCATGCCTCGATCCCGTAGCCCCCGATCCCTCCTAGCTGTTCATCGTCTCGAGGAACGCCTCGTTGCCGTCCGTCCCGCGCATCTTGTCGAGGAGGAACGTCATGGCGTCGGTCGGGCCCTGGTCGGCGAGGAGCTGCCGGAGGACCCAGATGCGGGCGAGGCGGTCCTGGGGGAGGAGGATCTCCTCGCGGCGCGTGCCCGAAGCGACGAGGTCGATGGCCGGGAACGTCCGGCGGTCGGCGAGGTCGCGCGAGAGGACGAGCTCCATGTTGCCGGTCCCCTTGAACTCCTCGAAGATGACGTCGTCCATGCGCGAGCCCGTGTCGACGAGGGCCGTCGCGATGACCGTCAGCGAGCCGCCTTCCTCGACGGCCCGGGCCGCGCCGAAGAGCCGCTTCGGGCCCCGCAGCGCGCTGGCGTCGAGGCCGCCTGACATCGTCCGGTTGCTGGTCTCGACGGCCGCGTTGTGGGCCCGCGCGAGGCGCGTGATCGAGTCGAGGAGGACCACGACGTCCTGCCCCGCCTCGACGAGCCGCTTGGCCTTCTCGAGCACGAGGTCGGCGATGTGGATCTGGCGCTCGGGCGACTCGTCGAACGTCGAGGCCACGATCTCGGCCGCCGGCACGGTCCGCTCGAAGTCCGTGACCTCCTCGGGCCGCTCGTCGATGAGGAGCACGATGACCGTCGCGTCCGGCTCGTTCCGGACGATCCCCCGCGCGATCTTCTGCAGGAGCACCGTCTTGCCCGACTTCGGCGGGGCCACGATGAGCCCGCGCTGGCCCTTCCCGATCGGCGCGAACAGGTCGATGATGCGCGTCGAGAGCTCGTCGGGCTCGGTCTCGAGCGTGAGCTGCTCGTCGGGGTAGGCCGGCGTAAGGAAGTCGAAGCTGAGCCGCTCGTCGAAGGCCTCCGGCGAGCGCCCGTTGATCGAGTGGACGCGGATGAGGGCGAAGAACCGCTCGCCCTCCTTCGGCGGCCGGACCTGTCCGTCGACCGTGTCGCCGACGCGGAGCGAGAACCGCTTGATCTGGCTCGGGCTGACGTAGATGTCGTCGGGCGAGGGGAGGTAGCTGTACTCGGCCGACCGGAGGAAGCCGTACCCGTCGGGGAGGATCTCGAGAATGCCCGTTTTGCGGATGAGGCCCTCCAGCGTCATCGCGTATGGGTCGAACCCGTGCATGTAGTCCGGCCAGCTCGCCGCGATGGGCTGGCGGACGCGCGGTGCGCGGCGGCGGCGGGCCTCGCGGCGCGGCGTCTCGGCCTCGGACCGTCGCGCGGCGGTCCGGGACCGCATCGCCGGCCGGTCGCTGACGGTAGTACGCTCCTCGTCGTCGTCGTCGCCGTCGTCGGACTCGACGTCGGCCTGGGCGCCGAGGATCTCGTAGATCAGGTCGCGGCGGCGGAGGTCGGCGTAGCCCTCGATCCCGAGTCGCCGCGCGATCTCGTAGAGCTCCGAGACCTTCTTCTGCTCGAGGGCTGCGATGTTCATGGGGGACGGGGCGCGGCCCGCAAAGCGGGCCGAGAGGAGAGGCGAGAGGGGATCGGCGGAGAGGGGCAGGAGGGCCGATCCATTAAGAAAACGAGACCTGGGCGCCGATGGAAGCGAAAATGTCGGCACGGGCTCTAACCCGCCCACTGCGGACGGGTTCGCCCGATCAGCGCTCGACGGCCTCGATCCGCCGCCGGTCGCCGCCGAGGTGAGCGAGGCGGAGCCAGACGGTCCGCGCCGGGAGCCAGCCGCCCGCCCGCTCAGGCCATTCGACGAGGGCGACGGCGTCGCCGTCGAGCAACTCGCCGAGGCCGAGCCGGCCCGCCTCGGCCTCGCTCTCGACCCGGTAGAGGTCGAGGTGGAGGAGCGCGCCGTCGCCGTGCTCCTGGACGAGCGCGAACGTCGGCGAGGTCACGGCGTCGCCGTCGAGGCCGAGCCCGTCGGCGACGCCATGCGCGAGGTGCGTCTTGCCGGCGCCGAGGTCGCCGGAGAGCGCGACGACGTCGCCGGGCTCGAGGCGCTCCGCCAGCCGGCGGCCGAGCGCGCGGGTAGCCTCGGCCGAGTCGGTCTCGGCGGGGAGGAGGTCGGAAAAGTCGGGCGCGTCCATGCGACGCCAACGCCGGCTCCGGCGCGTCGTTCTCCCGGATCCCCGCCCGCGCCGGCGCGTCCCGTCGCGGTGCCGACCGTTCACGACCTCGCCGACCACCTCGCCGGGCCGCTCGACCGCGCCCGCTACCACGCCGAGGGCGACCCGGCCGGCGTCTGGCTCGCCTCCGACCGCGAGGTCCGCCGCCTCGGCCTCCGCCTCGAGCCGGGCCGCCCGCCGTACGACTGGGCCGCGGCCTTCGACGCCGTCCTGCTCCACCGGCCGTTCGGGCTCTGGCCGGCGCGCTGGCCCGACGGCGTCGGCGTGCTCGCCGCCCACCGCGCGCTCGACGACCGGTTCTCGACCGGCCTCAACCCCGACCTGGCGACGGCCCTCGGTCTCGTTGCGGATGACGAGCCGCTCCGCCGCGACGGCAACGCCATCGGGTTCGTCGGGAGGCTCACCGAGGCGGGCCGCCTCGACCCTCTCGTGGACCGCGTCGCGGCCGAGTTTGGCGGGACCGACGAGGCTCTGGGCGATGGGCCGGGGTCCACCGATGCCATCGCGCTGGTCGGCGCGATGACGGCGGAGTTGGTGGAGGCGGCGGCCGAGCGTGGCGCCGGGCTGTACGTGACGGGCCAGATCCGCGGACCGGCGCGCGAGGCCGTCCACCGGTGTGGGGTCCGCGCGCTCGCCGTCGGCCAAGAACGGGCCGAGGCGTGGGGGCTCCGCCACCTCGGCCGGCTGATCGAGGCGCGCTGGCCGGACGTCGAGGTCGTTGAGGCCGGGTCGTCGGGGCGCGTGGCTTAGCTCGCGATCGCAGGGCGGGCCCTCGGCGCTTTCTCCCGGTCGAGCGCGCCCCCCTCGGGGGCGACGGCGTCGGCCACGAGGCCACCCGCGTCTGAGACCGCATTCGCCAGTTCGTCGGTCGTCGCGTCCGTCGCGAGGCCGCCGACCCAGGCGTAGGCCCGGGCCGTGACGGCGGCCAGCGCGTCCTCGGCCGGCACATCGGTGCCGACGACGCACAGCGCCCTGGACTCCGCCGCCGGCCGGTCGCGGATGGCGTCGGCGCCCCCCTCGGCCGCGGCCAGCACCCGGGCGAGGGCGTCGGGCGCGGGCCGCGCGTCGAGGTCGAGCGGGACCACGAGCCCGTCCGGGTCGCCAGCGGCGAGGAGCCGCGTGCACGCCGCGTCCGCTGCGATCTGGCGGGCCCGCCCGGGCCGGCCCGCGGCGTCGTCGAGGCGGACGGGGACGATCCGGAGCCACGGGTGGACGGTCGCCAGCGTCGCCAACTCGGCGGCCGACACGTCGAGGTCTGCGTCGAGGGCGATCAGGACCTCCGCCACGTTCTCGGCAAACGGCGACGCCCCGTCCACGCGTTGCGCGGCGAGCGCGGCGGCGAACGGACGGAGCCGCCCGGGGCGCTCGGTGAGCGCTACGGCGACCGAGACCCGGAGATCGCGCGGGACGGGTCCGAAGTCGTCGGTCCGCGCCCGGCGCCGGACGTCGGCCTCGCAGGAGCGGCCCCGAAGCGGGGTCCGGGGACGAACGGGATAGGGGATCATGCCTCGGCGTCGACCTTCTGCGTGCGCACCTCGACCTCGTGGTCGTCATTCCACGACGGGTCGAGCACGACCTTGACGCAGTCGTCCTTCTTATCGCGGAACGTCTCGTAGAGCTCCGGGGCCTTGGCCAGCGGGGCCTTGTGCGTGATGATGTAGCTCGGGTCGAGGTCGCCCGCCTCGATGTGCTTGAGGAGGTCCTTGATGTACTTGTGGACGTGCGTCTGGCCCATCTTGAACGTCAGCCCCTTCCCGAAGGCGGCCCCGATGTTGAAGTGGTTGATGACGCCACCGTAGACGCCGGGGATCGAGACCGTCCCGCCCTTGCCGCAGCTCTGGATGGCTTCGATGAGCGCCGTCCCGCGGTCGGTCTGGAGCTTGAGCGTCTGCTCGACCTTCTGGGCCGCGCCCGTCAGCCCGAGCCCGTGGGCCTCGAGCCCGACGGCGTCGATGCAGGCGTCGGGCCCGCGGCCGTCGTTGAGGCCCTTGAGCTTCTCGAACACGTCCTCGTCCTCGAAGTTGATCGTCGCGGAACCGGCGAACTGCTCGGCCATCCGGAGCCGCTCCGGCTCGCGGTCGATCCCGATCACGTTGGCGCCGAGCATCTTGGCGCTGATCTGGGCGAACAGCCCGACCGGCCCGGACCCCCACACCACGACCGTGTCACCCTCCTCGATGTCGCAGTTGACGGCGGCCTGGTACCCCGTCGGGTAGATGTCGGTCAGGAACAGGACCTGCTCGTCGGTCAGCGAGTCCGGCACCTTCATCGGGCCGACGTCGGCGTAGGGCACGCGGACGTACTCGGCCTGGCCGCCGTCGAACCCGCCGAGCATGTGGCTGTAGCCGAAGATGCCGGCCGCGGCGTAGCCGTAGGCCTCGGCTTGCATCTCGCCGTTGCGGTTCGAGTTGTCGCAGAGCGAGTACTGGTCCGTGTTGCAGTAGTGACAGTGCCCGCATGCGATGGGGAACGGGACCACGACCCGGTCGCCCTTCTTCAGGTTCTGGACCTCGGACCCGACCTCGACGACGCGGCCCATGAACTCGTGGCCGAGGATGTCGCCGTCCTCCATCGTCGGGATGTAGCCGTCGTAGAGGTGGAGGTCGCTGCCGCAGATGGCGGTCAGCGTGGTCTCGATGATGCAGTCGGTCGGCTCGAGGATCTGGGGGTCGTCGACGGTGTCGACGGACACGTCACCGGTGCCGTGCCAGCGGAGGGCTTTCATGACGGGAGGGGAGAGGGAGGGGCGTCGGGAAACGAACCGTGCGGAGCGCCGATCCGTCGGTGCGCGGCGTCCCGTCGCTTCCCCAGGGGCGCTTCAGGGATTCCCCACGGCCGCCTCAAGGACCCGTTGGCGCTCGGGGTCAACCCCGCCCGCCTCGACGCCGAGGCAGGCGGAGTCGGGTCGCGTGGAGGGCCCGGAGCGGGGCCGGCTGCCGGTACCTTCCGGCATGCGATACAGCGGTCACGAGTGGTTCCCCTGCCGGTACGCCTGGCTGCCCAAGGCCGTCCGCGCCCTCGGCGACGATCCGGGCGCGCTGCGCGACGAGGAGGGCGCCGTCGAGCGGCTCGGGATCGGCAAGAACATGGTCCGCGCGCTCGTCTTCTGGGCGACGGCGATGGGCGTCATCGAGTCGACCGACGAGGGGCACGCCGTGACGCCGTTCGGCGAGGCCGTCTTCGGGTCTGGGGGCCTCGACCCCTACCTCGAAGACGTCCGCACGCTGTGGCTCTTGCACTGGCGCGTCGCGACCGCCGAGGACCCGCTCTTCGCGTGGGACTTCCTCCTCAACCGCTGGCACCGGCCCGAGATCGTCCGCAGCGTCGTCTTGCCGGAGTTCATCCGCGAGGCCAACAGCGGCGCGCGGACCTACTCCGAGACGACGCTGAAGCAGCACTTCGACGTGTTCATGCAGGTCTACACGCCGGTCTCCCGGACGCGGGCGGGCGCCGGGGAGGACCACCTCGACAGCCCGCTCGTGGGGCTCGGCCTCATCGAGACGGTCGGCGAGCGGACGGTCGGGGCGAAGCGCGAGCCGGTCTACGCCTTCCGCCGTGAGGCGCGCCCCGAGATCCCGCCGGCGTTGTTCGCGTTCTGCCTGACCGACTTCTGGCGCGCCCATCGCGCCGCCGAACGGACGCTCACGTTCCGCGACGTGGCGACGGCACCGGGCAGCCCGGGTCAGGTCCTCAAGCTCCCCGAGGCCGACGTCCGCGACCGCCTCGAGGCCATCGCCGACGACACCGACGGGCGGTTCGGCTACCAGGAGTCGGCCGCGCTCGCGCAGGTGACGCGGCCCGCCTCGACGGACGTCTCGGACCCCGCCCTCGCCCTCGATCTCCTGCACCGGGCCTACGAGCCCGCCCTCGTCGCGTGAGCGCCGCCGACCTCCTCGCCCCGCCCGCCCGTTTCCTGCGGACCGCCCACCTCGAACGCGACGTCGGGCGGCCGGGCGCGCTCGACGGGTACGTCGCCACGCCGCACGTCCGCGACGTGGCCGGCCGGATCGCCGCGGGGCTGCGGCCGGACGGGTCGGGCCGCGCGTGGCGGATCACGGGCGACTACGGGACCGGCAAGTCGTCGTTCGCCCTCGCCCTCGCGCACGTCCTTTCGAATGGAGGGGGCGATCTCGCGGATCTCCGTGCCGCCGTCTCGGATGGACTCGGAGGCGCTGAGCAACCGCGCCTGCTTCCCGTCCTCCTGACCGGCTCGCGTGAGGGCATGGCGCCGGCCCTCGCCGACGCGCTGACGGCTGCCCGTGCCCGCCTCGGCGAGGCGCCGGGCACGCTCGACCTGTTCGAGGGGACCGACGCCGACGTGCTCGGCCTGCTGGCCGGGACCGTCGAGGCCGCCGCGGCGCACGACGCGTGGGACGGCGTGCTCCTCGTGATCGACGAGCTCGGCAAGTTCCTGGAGCACGCCGCGCTCCACCCCGACCGCGTCGACGTCCACCTCCTCCAGCAGCTCGCCGAGGCGGCCGACCGGAGCGGCGCCGCGCCGCTCGTGGTCGTCGGGATGCTCCACCAGGGGTTCGGGGCCTACGCCGAGGCGCTCACGCGGAGCGCCCAGCAGGAGTGGGAGAAGGTCGCTGGCCGGTTCGCGGAAGTCCTGTTCGACCAGCCGCTGGAGCAGGTCGCCGACCTCGCCGCGCGGGCGCTCGGGACGGACGCGGAGGCCCTCCCCGAAGACACCGCCGACGCCGCGCGCGAGGCGATGCGCGAGGCCGTCGAGGTCGGCTGGTACGGTCCCGGCGCCTCCGCCGACGCGCTCCGGAAAACGGCGCCTGCGCTGTACCCGCTCCACCCGACAGCGCTGCCGGTGCTCGCCCGCGCGACGCGGCTCTACGGGCAGAACGAGCGGTCCCTGTTCAGCTTCCTTCTCTCGGCCGAGCCCGCCGGTCTCCGCGAGGCCGCCGAGGCGGCCGACCTCGGCGCGTTCGTCGGCCTGCCCGCGCTCTACGACTACGTGGCGACGGCCTATGGGCACCGAATCGCCGCGCGGAGCGCCGGGAGCCACTGGTCGGCGATCTCGTCGCTGGTGGACTCGTTCCCCGGCAGCGCCGACGAACTGGCGGTGCTGAAGGCCGTCGGGCTCCTCAACCTGCTCAATACGGACCGGCTGCTCGCGACGCCCGAGACGTTGGAGGCCGCCTTCGTCGGCTCGAACGTTGACGTGCCGACGGTGCTCGCGTCGCTCCACGAGCAGGGCGTGCTGTTCGACCGCGGGGCCCGCGGGGGCGTCTGCCTCTGGCCGCACTCCAGCGTGGATCTGGAGGCCGCGTTCCGGTCGGCGCGGGAGGCGCTCGGTCCGGTCCGGTCGGTCGCCGCTCACCTCGCCGGGACGCTCGATCTCCCGCCCATCGTGGCCAGGCGGCACTACATCCAAACCGGGACGCTCCGCCACGTCGAGGTCCGCCCGACGACCGTCGCGGCCCTGGCCGCCGCTGCCGGTCGGCCGAGCGAGTCGGACGCCGTGCTGCTCGTCGCCCTCTGCGACACCGCCCACGAGCGTGCCGAGGCGCTGGAGGCCGCGCGTGGGATCGACGACCCGGCCGTCGTGGTCCTCGTGCCGCGCCCGCTCGCGGGCCTCCGCGACGCCATCGAGGAGGAGGCCGCGTGGCGCCACGTCCTCCAGCACACGCCCGGCCTCGGGACCGACGCGTATGCCGCCGAGGAGGCGTCCCGGCAGGTCGAGGCCGCCGCGACCGCGCTCGCCCGCCGGCTCGACGATGGGCTCGGCGTGACGACCGGCCGCGGCGCCGTCGGGGCCGAGTGGGTCCGCCTCGGGGACAGGGTGGAGGTGGCCGGGAGCCGGGCCGCGCTCGCGTTCCTGTCGGAGGTCTGCGGAGAGGTGTATCCCGAGGCGCCGCGTGTGGCGAACGAGCTGATCAACCGGGCGTCGCCCAGCTCGGCGGCGATCTCGGCGCGGCTGCGTCTGGTGGATGCCGTCCTGACGCAGGCGCACGAGCCTCGCCTCGGGATGCCTGACAAGGCGTTCCCGCCGGAAAAGGCGATGTACCTGTCGATCCTCCGCGCGGGCCGCCTCCACCGGGAGGTCGACGGTGCCTGGGGCCTCCACCTGCCGACCGAGGCGGACGACCCCGCGAACCTCCGCCCGGCGCTCCTCCACCTCCACGACACGCTCCGCGCGGCCGACCTCGCGACGGTCCCCGTACCGGATCTGTTCGCGGAACTGGCCGCCCCGCCGTTCGGCGTCCGCGAGGGGCTGCTGCAGCTGCTGCTGGCCGTGTTCGTCGCGGTCCACGAGCACGACGTGGCGCTCTACGAGGACGGCGTGTTCGTGCGACGCGCGACGCCGGAGCACTTCCAGCGCCTCTACAAGGCGCCCGAGCGGTTCGCGCTCCAGCACTGCGCCGTCGAGGGCGTCCGCGCCGACGTGTACGGGTCGCTGCTCGACGTGGTCGGGGCGGAGGGGCCGACGGGCGGCGACCTGGACGTGCTCGGCGTGGTCACGCCGCTGTGCGTGTTCGCGGCCGAGCTGCCCGAGTACGCGCTCCAGACGCAGACCGTCCCGCCCATCGCCCGGGCCGTCCGCGAGACGCTGTTGGATGCGCGCGAGCCGGCGACGCTCCTCTTTTCCGATCTCCCCGCCGCGTGCGAGGTCGACCCCGACGATTCGGACGCGTTCGTCGGCGCGCTCCGGGAGGCCCTCGACAGCCTTCGCGCCGCGACCCCCGAACTCCGCGCCCGCGTCGGTGCCCGGATCGCCGAGGCGTTCGACCTCGGGAGCGCGATGGACGAGGCCGCCCGGTCCGCCGTCGGTGCCCGCGCCGCGGCCGTGCTCGGCGCCGTGACCGACCGCGACCTCAAGGCGTTCGCCGGCCGCCTCGCCGACGACGCGCTGCCGCTCGACCGCTGGATCGACTCCGTCGCCGCGCTCGTCGCCGCCAAGCCGCTCGCGCGGTGGACCGACGACGACGAGGCCGGCTTCGGCGCCGAGCTCTCGCGCCGCGCCGCGCGCTTCCTCCGGACCGAGGCCGCGGTCTTCGCCACGCGCGACTCGTCGGGTGATGGCGCCCCGTCGGGCGTGGCCGCCGTCCGCTTCGGCGTGACGGAGGCCGACGGGTCCGAGACGATGCGTGTGCTCGTCGTCCGCGAGGGCGAGACGGCCCGCCTCGGCGACCTGGAGGCTGAGGCCGAGGCCCGCTTCCGCGACCTCGACCGGCTGGAGCTGCTGGCCGCCGTCCGTGCCCTCGGCCGCGTGCTGTCGGAGGACGCCCCCCACGACGCCCCCGAGGCGGACCGACCCGATGCCTGAGCCCCGCCACATCCTCTCCCTCTCCGGCGGCAAGGACTCCGCCGCGCTCGCGGTCTACCTCCGCGACCGCGTGCCCGAGATGGAGTACGTCTTCCACGACACGGGCCACGAGCTGCCCGAGACGTACGACTACCTCGACCGCCTCCAGGCCCTCCTCGGCACGGAGATCGTCAAGACGACGGACAACCTGGAGGACCCCTTCGAGCACTGGCTGACGATCTACGGCGGGATGCTGCCGTCGAACCACCGCCGCTGGTGCACGAAGATGATGAAGCTCCGCCCGTTCGAGGACTACGTCGGCGACGACCCCGTCGTCAACTACGTCGGCCTCCGAGCCGACGAGCGGGTCCGCGAGGGCTACATCTCGACC
Organism: Rubrivirga marina; assembly: GCF_002283365.1. Classification (NCBI taxonomy): domain Bacteria; kingdom Pseudomonadati; phylum Rhodothermota; class Rhodothermia; order Rhodothermales; family Rubricoccaceae; genus Rubrivirga; species Rubrivirga marina. The sequence continues at coordinate 1,202,488 of NZ_MQWD01000001.1, forward strand.
AAGCCCAACATCACCGCCGTCTACCCCTTCCAGGACGACGGGCTCGTCAAGGAGGACATCGTCCAGATCCTCGAGGAGTCGGGTCTCGGGATGCCGCCGTACCTCGACTGGGGCCGCTCGCGGTCGGGCTGCTACTTCTGCTTCTATCAGCAGAAGGTGGAGTGGGTGCGGCTCAAGGAGGCCCATCCGGACCTGTTCGAGAAGGCCAAGCGCTACGAGGAGGTCAGCGCGCGCGACGGCGAGGCGTTCTACTGGTGCCGCACGGAGCCGCTCGCCGAGCTGGAGCGGCCAGAGCGGATGGCCGAGATCAAGGCGAAGGCGGAGGCCAAGGAGAACGCGCCCCGTCGCGCGACGCGGCTCGTCGAGACGCTCGGCGGGATGGACGTGGCCGAGGAGGAGCGTGAGGGCTGCCTCATCTGCTTCCTGTAACGATGACGTCTCGGCCGTGTCATCCTGAGCGAGCGGAGCGAGTCGAAGGATCTCAGACGGGCACGGCACTCATGAGGGCGCCCGGACGCGGTGCGCGACGGAGATCCTTCGACTCCGGTCGCTGCGCGACCTCCGCTCAAGATGACACTGCGCGGGAGCAGAGCGAACTGGTTCGACTTCGCCCGCCTCGGCGCCGAGGTGGGCCATGACGCGCGCGCAAGTCCTCGACCGGTTCGACGGCATCGCGCGCGGGCGGACGTCTGGCGGTCGGCGAGCACCCCACAAGCCGCTGTTGCTCCTGTACGCGCTCGCCCGGTTCGCAGACGGTGAGACGCGGTTGGGCTACCGAAAGGTCGAAGCCCGCGTCCGCGAGCTGCTGCGTGACTTCGGGCCGGCTGGAAGCTCCACCCGGATTCACTACCCGTTCTGGAGGCTCCAGAAGGACGGCCTGTGGACCGTCGGGGGCGCCGACGCGCTCACCGAGAACGCCTCTGGTGACGTGAGCGTCGTCGCGCTCCGAAAGCTCGACCCCGTCGGCCGGTTCACCGACGAGGTCGCCGATGCGCTCCGTTCACATCCCGGTCTGGCCGGCGAGCTGATCGACCGCCTGCTGGCCGACGAGTTCACCGAGGCCTACGACGACGAGATCCTGACGGCCATCGGGTTCGACCCCGACGCTCGGGAGACCGCGCCGAAGCGGCGTCGGGACCCGGCCTTCCGGCGGCGCGTGCTGGCGGCCTACGAGTACCGCTGCGCCGTCTGCGGCTTCAGCGCCCACGTCGGCGACGCCCCCGTCGGGCTCGACGCGGCGCACGTCAAGTGGCACCAGTACGGCGGGCCCGATGAGGTGAGGAACGGGCTCGCCCTCTGCGCGCTCCACCACCGGCTGCTGGACCGCGGCGCGTTCACCGTCGCCGCGTCGTCGGCGCGTGAGCGGGTCGTCGCGGTGTCTGAGGCGGCCCGCGGCAACGAGGGCTTCGAGCGGTGGATGCTCGCCTACCACGGCCGGCCCCTCGCCGCGCCCGTCCGGTCGGAGTACCGGGTCGCCGAGCCGATGACGGCGTGGCACGCCCGTGAGGTGTTCAAGGGCCGCCCGCGCTCCTGACCCCGTCCGCCTCGTTGCCGAGGCGGGGGAGTTCGGGTGGGTGGCTGGGCCATCGGGAGAAGCCCTGAGCGGCGCGTCGGGGCGGACCGGGGCTTCGGGGCGGGTGGGGACCGGGCGACGGCTTCCTCGTTTCTGGAAGCCCTCCCATATGCTCCGCCCATGCCGTTTCCCCGGTCGAGTGTCGCCACTCCGGCGACCTCCGCCTGCCCCCGATTCCACAGGTCTGGCGGGCCGATCGCCGGTCCGGCGCTGAGCGGTCTGTCGCGCGAGTTCGAGGTTCGGCAGCGGGCTCGTCCAGATACGTTCGGGCCGATCTCGCCCGGCCTCCAGTCCGTCGTCGCGGTCCCGGCGCGGGACGAGGCGGGCGCGCTCCCGCGGCTCGTCGCCGCGCTCGACGCCCAGCGCGACCCGGCGGGCTCGCCGTTCGCCCGGCGCGAGGCCGAAGCGCTCGTCGTCCTCAACAACTGCTCCGACGGCTCGGCCGGGGTCCTCGCTGCGCTCGCCGCCGACCGGCCCTGGCTCCGCGTGACGTCGGTCGTGCTCGGCCCGGGCGAGGCCCACGTCGGCCGGGCCCGCCAGATCGCGATGGACGCCGCGTGCGCTCGGCTGCTGGCGGCCGGCCGGCCCGACGGGCTCGTCCTCTCAACCGACGCCGACTCGGAGCCGGCGCCCGACTGGATCGCGCGGACGGCTGCTGAGGTCGCCGCCGGCGCCGACGCCGTCGGCGGGCGGGCGCTCCTCCGGGCCGACGAGCGGGTGGCGCTCCACCCGGGCGTCCGTCGGCTCTACCTCCTCGACCTCGCCTACCGCCGCGCCCTCGAAGAGCTCCGCGACCTCTACGCGCCCGACCTCCACGACCCGTTCCCGCGCCACCACCACCACTTCGGGGCGAGCCTCGCCGTCACGGCCGGGGCCTACGCCTGGGTCGGCGGGCTCCCGGCCGTCCCGTCGTCCGAGGACGTGGCCCTCACCGACGCGCTCGTCGAGGCCGGCGCGCGGCTCCGCCACAGCCCGGCGGTCCGCGTGCGGACCTCGGCGCGGAGCGTCGGGCGGGCCCCCGGCGGGCTCGCCGACGCGTTCCGGTTCTGGGCGGGCGCCGTCGCCGACAGACGCGAGCCGCTCGTGGAGCCGGCGGCCGACGCCGAGCGCCGCCTCGCCCGCCTCGGGCTCGTCCTCGCCGAGGCCCCCGACGGGCCGCCGCCCCGCGCCCTCCGCACGACGCCGGAGCCGCTGCCGGGGCTCGGCCAGGCCCTCCCCGCCGCGATCGACGACCTCCGCCGCCGGATCGCTGCGCTCCGCCCCCTCTCGCTCGCGACGCGGCTCGACCACGCCGCCCGGCTCGTCGCGCCTCCCGCCCTCGCCCTCGCCGCATGACGCCGCTCCCCACCCTCTCCCTCGGCGGCGACGGCCAGGCCGCGCCCTGGGCCGACGCGCTCTCTGCCGCCCGCGAGGTCGCCGAGATCGCCGCCGCCCACGCCGAAGCCGACGACCGGCCCGGCGGCTTCCCCGAGGCGGGACTGGCCGCGCTTCGCGAGACCGGTCTGCTCGCGGCGCCGCTCCCGCCCGTGCGTGGCGGCCTCGGGCTCGGCACGGCGCGGGGCTCCGACCACGCGCTGTACCTCGCGCTCGCCGAGGTCGGCCGCGGGAGCCTCCCGCTCGGGCGCGTCTGGGAGGGCCACGTCAACGCGCTCGTCCTCATCGAGGCGTACGGGATTGACGCCCAGAAGGCGCGCTGGGCCGCCGACGCCCGCGACGGCCACCTCTTCGGCGTGTGGAACACCGAGATCCCCGGCGACGGCGTCCGCTACGTGCGCGACGGCGAGCGCGTCCGGGTCGAGGGCGCCAAGACGTTCGCGACCGGCGGGGCCTTCGTGACGCGTCCGCTCGTGCCCGGCGCCCTCAACGATGGCTGGCAGATGGCGGTGCTCCCCACCGACGATCTCGACGTTGAGGACCAGCCGGAGTGGTGGCGGGCGGAGGGGATGCGCGCGTCCCGCAGCGGCCGGGTCGATTTCTCGGGCGCCGAGGTCGCGGCCGACTGCCTCCTCGGCCAACCGGGTGATTACCTCCGTGAGCCGCTCTTTACGGGCGGATCGGTCCGGTTCGCGGCCGTCCAACTCGGCGGCGCCCAGGCCCTCGCGGACGCCGCCGTCGCCTACCTCGCCGACCTCGGGCGAACCGAGCACCCGGTCCAGCAGGTCCGCCTCGGCGAGATCGCGACGCGCCTCGAGACCGGGCGCCTGTGGCTCCTCGGCGCGTCCCGCCTGGCCGACGCCGACGCCGATGCGGTCCGCGCCTACGCCCAGATGGCGCGGACGACCGTCGAGCGCGTCTGCCTCGACGTCCTCGAGCGGACCGACCGGGCCGTCGGCGCGCGCGGGCTCGGGCGGCCCGGCGTGCTCGAGCGCGTCGGCCGCGACCTCCGGCTCTACCTCCGCCAGCCCGACCCCGACGGCGCCCTCGCGCAGGCCGGCGCCTTCTCCGTCGCCGAGCGCCGCCCCACCCTCGGCTCTGACCTCTAAGCCCATGTCGCTCCTCCTCCATCCCGAACGCCACCCGCTCCGCCCCCCGCACGACGCGCTCTCCCTCGGCGCGACCGCCGTGCTCGCCCCGCACCCCGACGACGAGTCGCTCGGCTGCGGCGGCCTCCTCGCGCTCCTCGCCGAGGCCGGCGCTCCCACGCGCGTCGTGGTGGTCACCGACGGGTGCCAGTCGCATCCGAACTCGGCCGCGTACCCCGCCGAGAGGCTCCGCGCGCTCCGCGAGGCCGAGGCCCGGTCCGCCGTCGCCGCGCTCGGCCTCGACGCCGACGCCGTCACGTTCCTCCGCCACCCCGACTGCGGCCTGCCGGACGAAGGGACGCCGGCGTTCGACGAGGCGGCCCGTGAGCTGGCCGAGGTCCTCGACGGCGTGGAGACCGTCCTCGTCCCGTGGCGGCGCGACCCGCATTGCGACCACGTCGGGACGTGGGCGCTCGCGTGCGCGGCGGCGGCGCAGATGGACGAGCCCCCGCGCTGGATCGAGTACCCCGTCTGGGCGTGGGCCGCGGCGGAGACCGACGCGGCACCCCAGGACGGCGAGGCCGAGGCGTGGCGGCTCGACGTGACGGCCGTCCTCGCCCGGAAGCGCGAGGCCATCGCCGCCCACCGCTCCCAGATGACGGCGCTCATCGACGACGACCCCGACGGGTTCATGCTCGACGGCGAGACGCTGGCCCACTTCGAGCGGCCATGGGAGCTGTTCCTCGAGACACGCCGGCCGTGGCGCGCGCCCCCCTCCGGACATGCCTAACCCCCCGCCCACGAGGGCGCACCGGACGGCGTCGGGGTCCATCGACCCGGCCTACTTCGAGCGGCTCTACCGGGCCGAGGCCGACCCGTGGGCCTACGCGACGAGCCCCTACGAGACGGCGAAGTACGCGGCCACGCTCGCCGCGCTGCCGCGGGACCGTTACGCCTCAGCCCTGGAGGTCGGCTGCTCCATCGGCGTGCTGACCGAGCGGCTCGCCCCGCGGTGCGGCCGGCTCCTCGCCGTCGACGTGTCGGAGGCGGCGCTCGCGCGGGCGCGACGGCGGTGCGCGCGGCTCGGGCACGTGGCGTTCGAGCGGCGGGCGCTCCCGTCCGAGGCGCCCGCCGGTCCCTTCGACCTCGCGGTCGTGAGCGAGGTCGGCTACTACCTCGCCCCGGTCGACTGGGCCGAGGCCCTGGACCGGCTGGCGGTCAGCGTCGGGGCGGGCGGCCACCTCGTCCTCGTCCACTGGACCGGCGAGACGGACTACCCGCAGACGGCCGACGCCGTCCACGGAGCGGCCCGGGACCACGCCGCGTGGGAGGGCCACTGGTGCCACCGGGAGGAGGCCTATCGGGTCGACGTGCTCACGCGGGCGGCGTAGCCTCGGCGAGGAGCGCGCGCACGTCGAGCGGGCCCGTCGTCATCGCCAGGGCGCCGTCGGCATCGCGCGGCCACTCCGCCTCGGGGCGGTCGCGGTAGAGCTCGACGCCGTTGCCGTCGGGGTCGCGGAGGTAGAGCGCCTCGCTGACGCCGTGGTCCGAGGCCCCGTCGAGCGGCCAGTTGGCGACGACGAGTCGGCGGAGCGCGTCGGCGAGCGTCGCGCGGTCGGGGTAGAGGATGGCGACGTGGTAGAGGCCCGTCGCGCCGCGCGGCGGGGGCGATCCGCCCCGACTCTCCCACGTGTTGAGCCCGATGTGGTGGTGGTAGCCGCCGGCCGAGACGAACGCGGCCTGCGTCCCGTAGCGCTGCGTGACCTCGAACCCGAGGACGTCGCGGTAGAAGGCGAGCGCGCGGTCGAGGTCGGCCACCTTGAGGTGGACGTGCCCGATGCCGACGCGCGAGTCGATGGGAGCGTTCATGCGTGCGGGGACGAGGGGAGAAGGGGGGCTCTTACGCCGTCGGCCTCGACGCCGAGGCGGACGAGGCTCGGGCTGCGGACCGGCGTCGGCCTCCGGGGTCGGGACGGCGACCTGGCCACGGGCCTCGACGGCCCGGGCGCCCCAGGCCCGCACCGTCGGCGCGGCGAGCGGGAGAAGACGTCGCCCCTGAGCCTCCGCAGAAGGCCGGGTCCCTTGGATCACGTCCCCCCGGACCATGCCCCCCCGTCCGATCCTCTTGCGGAGGAAGGGGCACGGGTCTTTCTGCCCGAGTAGTCACCAACCCATGTCCCCATGCGACACCACGTTCTCCCTCTGATCGCCGCCACCCTGACGCTCGCCGCCTGCGACGCCGTCGGCCCCGCGTCCGCGCCCTCCAAGGCAGGCTCTTCACCGGACACCCAGGCGTCGGCCGCGACGCCGTCGGCCCTCTCCGCAGTACGGCGTGCGACGGCCGCGTACCATCGCGTCGACGAGGCCGTCGCCGACGGCTGGGGCGCCGTCGTCATCAGCGAGTGCGTCGCCCACCCCGAGCTCGGCGGCATGGGCCACCACTACGTCAACCTCGGTCTGATGGACGGCGAGCTGGACCCCGTCCAGCCCGAGGTCCTGCTCTACGAGCCGACCAAGAACGGCCGCCTCCAGCTGGTCGGCGTCGAGTATGTCGTCCCGTTCGGCGTCGTGCCGGAGACCGGCCCGGCGCCCGAGCTGTTCGGCCAGACGTTCCACCCGAGCGCCGGCGCCGGCGGGTGGGCCCTCCACGCCTGGGTGTGGCGCCACAACCCGGCCGGCCTGTTCGCCGACTTCAACCCGACCGTGTCCTGCGACGACGCGTCCTGACCCGACTCCCAGCCACGACCTCGTCGGGACGGCACGGCCGCGCCGGCTCGGGGCTTCGGCCTCGGGCCGGCGCGTGTGTCGAGCCCCTCCGCCTCGGTGAGCCCGTCGCCGAGGCGGGCGGGGCTAGAACGGGGCGTCGGTGGCCGGCGGCGGGAGCGGCGGCGGCGCGTCGTAGCCGCCCCCGTAGCCGTCGCCGCCTCCGAGCTCGCCGCCCGGCGGCGGGTAGTCGTCGTAGCCGCCCGACGTGTCGGAGGCCACGTAGCTCGTGAGGTTCTCGAACCGGGCGTACTGGTTGACGAAGGCCACCTTCACGTCGCCGATCGGGCCGTTCCGCTGCTTCCCGATGAGGAGCTCGCCGAGCCCCTCCGTCGAGTTGCCGTTCTCGTCGACCGTGATCCCGTACCGCTCGGCGCGGTAGATGAACATGACCACGTCGGCGTCCTGCTCGATCGAGCCCGACTCGCGAAGGTCGCTCAGCTGCGGCCGCTTGTCTCCACCACGCGTCTCGACCGCACGAGAGAGCTGCGAGAGCGCGATGACGGGCACGTCGAGCTCCTTCGCCAGCCCCTTCAGGGACCGCGAGATCTGGGCGATCTCCTGCTCGCGGTTGCTGCCCTTCGTCTGGGCCGTCCCGTGCATGAGCTGGAGGTAGTCGACGATGACGAGGCCGATCCCGTGCTCGGCCTTCAGGCGCCGGCACTTGGCCCGGAGCTCGAGGATGCCGAGGCCGGGCGTGTCGTCGATGAAGATGTTGGCCGCCGAGAGGCGGCCGGCGGCGCGGGCCAGCTTGGGCCAGTCGTCGTCGTGGAGCCGGCCCGTCCGCGCGCGCTGGGCGTCGACGCGGGCCTCGGACGTGAGGAGGCGCTGGGCGAGCTGCTGCGCGCTCATCTCGAGCGAGAAGTAGGCCACGCCGGCCGGCTTCTCCGGGTGGAGCGCCGCGTTCCGCGTGATGGCGAGCGAGAACGCCGTCTTGCCCATCGACGGCCGCGCCGCCACGATCACCATGTCGGACGGCTGCCAGCCGCCGGTCATGGCGTCGAGGGCCGTGAACCCCGACGGGACGCCCGTGATGCCGCCCTCGCGCCCGTGGATCGACTCGAGGTGCTGCATCGTCTGGTGCACCACCGAGTTCATGTCGACGGCGCCCTTCCGCAGCTGCGACTCCGAGATCTGAAAGATCTCGCGCTCGGCGTTGTCGAGGAGGTCGAACGCGTCGGTCGTCGGGTCGAAGGCCTGGCCGACGACGCCGGTCATCGTCGTGATGAGCTTCCGGAGGAGGCTCTTCTCCGCGATGATCCGGGCGTGGTACTCGACGTTGGCCGCCGACGCGACGCGCGTGGTCAGCTCGGTGAGGTAGTACCCCCCGATCTGGTCGTAGTCGCCGCGGCGCTTGAGCTCCTCCGTGAGCGTGATGAGGTCGACGGGGTTTCCGCGCTCGAAGAGGGCCTCGATGCCCTCGAAGATCCGCTGGTGCTTCGGCTCGTAGAACGCGTCGGAGGGGAGGATCTCGATGGCCTTCGGGATCGCCTCGCGCTCGATGAGCATGGCGCCGAGGACCGACTGCTCGACCTCGGTGGCCTGGGGCGGCATCCGCCCGGCCTGCTGCTGCATCGGCAGCACGTTGAGCGGCCGCCGCCGCCCGCCCGCCATCTTCTCGATGGGGACGCCCGGCATGTCCTCGTCGATGCGGAGGGGGCGCTGCTGGAACTCGTCGGGGTCGGCCATGGGGGGCGAGGCGGTCCGCCTCGGGCGCGAGGCGAGGGAGTCGGCTAAGCGCCGCTCGTGATCTGGTCGTAGCGGGTGCGGAGGAGCTTGACGTCCTCCCACGTGGGCCGCTTCCACTGGGGGTTGCGGAGGAGCGCTGCCGGATGGTACGTGACCATCAGCGGGAGCCCGTAGAAATCGTTGAACTTGCCCCGCAGCGACGCCAGCGACGACTTCTTGCCGAGGAGCCCGTTGCCGGCGCTCTTCCCCACCGCCAGGATCACCTTCGGGCGGACGAGCGCGATCTGCTTGTAGAGGACCGGGATGTGGGCCTCGACCTCCTCGGGGAGCGGGTCGCGGTTGTTCGGCGGCCGGCTCTTGAGGATGTTCGTGATGTAGACCTCCTCGCGCTGGAAGTGGACGGCCTCCAGGATCTTGTTGAGGAGCTGGCCCGCGCGCCCCACGAACGGCTCGCCGGTCCGGTCCTCGTCGGCCCCCGGCGCCTCGCCGACGATCATGAGGTCGGCGTCGGGGTCGCCGGTGCCGAGGACGGGGTTGATCCGGTCGCGGTCGATGGGGACCAGCTCGTTGGCCGCGAGCCACGCGCGGACGTCGCCGAGCGAGTCCATGCCGTGGAGCGGGTGGCCCTCGGGGATGAGCGCTTCGATCCGCTCGTAAGGCGAGAGCGTCTCGTCGAGGCTGGGGTCGGGGAGGTCGCCGAAGAGGTCGGGCACGTCGTCGTCGGGAAGGTCTTCGGCGTCTACGGCCGCGGGCGCGGGGGGCTCCGCCTCGGCACGACGCTCAGGGGAGTCGGCCGGAGCGGCGGGCGCCGGCTCGGCCAGCGGCTCGGTCGGGCGCCCCGCCAAGGCGGGCGGGGCGGCCTCCGGTTCGGCGATCCGGCCGGCCTCGATCGCCGTCTTCGCATCCGCACCGCCGAGGTAGCGGACCGGGCCGGCGAGCCGGCGCTGGAGGGCGAGCAGGGCGCGCGCCTCGCGCAGGACGTCGGCGAGGGCGGGGGCGGCGTCGGCCACGCGGGTGTCTGGGGGGAGCGTCAAGGTAGGGGGCGCCGCCGGAGGCCCGCAACGTCGGTGTGCACACCGTGGATAACGGTGTGGACAACTGCCGCTCGGGTGAAGCCGCGGCGGAGGGGTTCGGGCGCCGCGCGAGGTCCCGGCGTCCAGGTCCGCAGGCCCTCAGACCAGCCGCTCGCGGAGCGCCTTCGCCACGACCTCGCCCCGCGTGTGGACGTGGAGCTTGCCGTACACATTCCGCACGTGGCCGTCGACGGTGTGCGGGCTGAGGCAGAGGGCCTCGGCGATCTGGCGCTTCGTCTGGCCGGCCACGAGGTGCTGGAGGATCTCCGTCTCGCGCTCCGAGAGGCCGTAGTCGGGTGGCGGCGCGGCGAGCGACGTGAACAGCGTCAGCACGCGGCGGGCGATCTGGGCGTCCATCGCCGCCCCGCCGGCCCGGACCTCGTCGACGGCCGCGAGGATGGCCTCGGGCGTCGCTGTTTTCAAGAGGTACCCCGACGCGCCGGCGCAGACGGCCTGGAAGATGGTGTCGGTGTCCTGGTGGACCGTCAGCATGACGACGGGGACGGCCGGCGCTCGGGCCTGGAACACGCGGGCGCCCTCGACGCCGCCCATCCCTGGCAGCCCGATATCCATGAGCACGGCGTCCGGCAGCGCCCCCGCGTCGAGCGCCGCGAGGGCCTCCTCGCACGACGGGAACGCCGACGCCACGTGCGGCGGCGCCGCGTCGATCACGTCGGCGATGGTCTCGCGGTAGAGCGCGTTGTCCTCGACGAGCCAGACATGGACGATCGGTTCTGGCACGGGAGCGGGGACGGACAGGAGGCACGGTGTCTCCGCCGTGTCCTCCTGAGCGGAGCCGCTCGCTCAGGAGGACACGGTAGGGAGGGCGCGCGCGGAAGGACGACGTCGGACTAAGAAAGGGCCCCGTCGCCGCCCGGGGCCCGGCGCGTTCGCGCCGTTCCGGCCCTGCCCGCCTCGGCGTCCGCGCGGGGCACGTGGAGGTAGACGCGCGTGCCGGCGCCCGGCCGGCTGTCGACCGTGAGCGTCCCGCCGAGCTGGCCGGCGCGCTCGCGGAGACTGGAGAGGCCGTGTCCGGACCGTGCGTCCGTCGGGTCGAACCCGCGGCCGTCGTCCTCGACCGTCAGCGCGAGCGCGTCGGGCGACGCGTCGAGGCGCACGCGGACGGTCGCGGCGTCGGCGTGGCGGGCGACGTTGTGGAGCGCCTCCTTCGTCACGAGCAGGAGGTGGCGGCGGACTTCCATGTCCAGTGGAAGGTCATCCTCCGTTGGCGCCTCGACGGTCCAGGCCACGCCCGGCAGGAGAGAGCTCGCCGTGTCGCGGAGCCGCTCGGCGAGGTCGCGGAGCCGGTCCGATGACGGGTCGATGGCCCAGACGATGTCGCGGAGGTCGTCGACGAGCGTCCGGGCCGAGGCGCTGAGCCGGTCGAGACGGGAGCGGTCGGTCTCGGGCAGCGCGTCGTTGCGGCGGACGAGGTCGCTGAGGACGGCCATCGACGAGAGGCTCGCGCCGATGTCGTCGTGGAGGTCGCCGGCGATGCGGAGGCGTGTGTGGGCGACTTCGAGCTCGCGCGCGCTGAGCTCGCGGAGGAGGCGGAGCCGCTCGGCCGCGCGGTCGTGGCGCCGGCCAAGTTCTGCCAGCAGCGCGAGGTGGTCCTCCGTCAGCTTCGCACCGCTGAGGCGCCGCCCGAGGCGGGCCGTGCCGGCGTCGCCGAGCGGCACGTGGGCGGCCTCGACGAGCGACGCGTCGAGGCTGACGCCCTCGGTCGAGCGGACGTCGAGGACGCCGGGACGGGCCACGATCTCGGGCGTCGCGTCGGGGCCGACCGTGCAGCCGTCGAGGTCGAGGCCGTCGCGGATCGTCTCGGCGAGCGCCGCGCGGAGGGCGTCGTCGGTCTGCGCCGTCTCGACACGCGCATCGAACGCCGCCAGCGTCGCCCGCCGCGCCCGCTCGTGGCGGTTGAACACGCGGTCGATCGACGCGAACAGCCGCCGCTGGACGGGGACGAGAAGCGCGAAGAGGGCGGCGGCGAGGGCGATGGCGGCCGGCGTCGGGAGCGAGCCGGGCGCCCGGCCGAGCGCGTGCACCAGCCCCCCCGCGAGCGCGGCGTAGGCGACCACGAGGAGCACGACCGTCGCGCCGTAGGCCAGCCCCGGCGTCACGAACCGGTCGATCCCGAACAGCCCCTCCCGCGTGACCGCGATCCCGATGCCGACAGGGATGAGGAGGTAGCTCATCCCGACGAGCGCGTTGACGGTCCCCATGCTCCCGAAGACCGGGAGGCCAGCCGCGCCCGGGAGCTCCCACAGGAGGAGGTCAAGCGTGGTGTAGGCCGCGACGGCCGCGAGCACCCACGCCGCCTTCTGGCGCGTCCGCTGCGTCGGCGCGCGGGCGAACTGGACGACGCACAAGACGAGGACGAGGGCGGCGACCGCCCCCGCGCGGAGGTAGAGCCACGCCTCGGGCACGGATCCGGAGCCGACCGTCCCCACGAGGAGGGACCCGACGACGGCGCCCGCGACGACGTAGACCGCCACGATCGCCCTCCGCCCCCCGATCCGCCGCGGGAACGACAGCAGCCAGTGGAGGCTGAACGCCTGGAAGAGCCCCGTCACGACGACGTCCCACGCGAGGTGGAGGTCTTGCATCGAGGCCGTCCACACCAGCGACGGGCCGACGGCGGCGTAGACGGGGGCCGCGGCGGCGGTCGAGAGCGCGAGCGGGACCATGCCGGGCGCGTCGGGGTTGCGGGAGGCGATCCACCACCCGATCCCGAGGGCTGTCAGCCCCACGCCGACGAGCACGACGCGGTACCACGGCAGCCACAGGAGCCGCTGCGCCAGCGTCGGCGACTGGCGGGGCAGGTCGAGCACGAGCGTCCGGCCGCCGCGGACCACGCGGATCGACGCGGGTGCCGGCCCCGCCCGCCAGCGCGCGGCCTCGCCGTCCGCCAGTCGGTCGCCGACGCGGAGGCCGGCCGAGTGTGCCGCCGAGCCCTCGGCGACGTGGGCCACGACGCCGTCCGACGGCACGGCGAACCCGGCGTGGGGCTCCATCGCCAGCCGCACGACGTAGCCGGCCGCCAGCGCGAGCCCCACCACGAAGGCGAGGGCGAGCAGCCGGCGGCTGCGGCGGTCGAGCGGGGCCGGGCCGTCCATGGCGGAGCGCGTTCGGCGGTCGCCCCGAACCTACGGGCGCGCGTCGTTACCGCAGCCGGGTGACCGTCCGTGTGAGGCGCGCGCCGCCGGCTTCGAGGCTCACGACGTAGACGCCGGCCGGCAGCGCCGCGGCGTCGAGGGCGGTCGCGTGGCGGCCCGCGGGGCGGTCCACCTCGACGACGACGGCGACCTCGCGGCCGAGCACGTCGAGCACAGCCAGCCGGACCGAACCGGGCGCGGGGAGGTCGTACGCCAGCGTCGTCCGGGCGCCGAACGGGTTGGGCCGCGGCGCGTGGAGCGCGAGCGCGGCGGGCCCGTCCGCCTCGGCCGCGACGTCGCCGAGGCGGACGAGGGCGAGCCGCGCGGCGTCCGTGCTCGACGCCGAGCCGTCCGACGTCACGACGCGGTGCCATGCCTCCGTCGTGTCGCCCGCCGGCACGTCGCCGACGGCGGCGAGGATCGCGGCGAGCGTCGTCGTGATCTCGGTGTCGGAGCCCGCGTCCTCATCGAGGAGGAGCGTGGCGAAGTCGGCGCTGGCGGCCAGCTGCCAGCGGTAGGCGAGCGCGTCGCCGTCGGGGTCGGTGCCCTCCGTCCACGAGACCGTGAGGGGCGCGTCGGGGTCGAGGTCGTCGAGGACGAACTCGGTGCCGTCGGGCGGCGAGATGATCTCGGCCGGGGCCGGCGGCGCGTTGGCCCCGCCAGCCGCGGCCGACTGGGCGACGTACCAGAAGCCGCTGCGGAGCGTGACGGCCTCGCTGGCCGAGACGCCGATCAGGGCGTCGCCGAACGAACTCACGCGGAGCACCGGCGATTGCGCACTGGCGGAGGTCGCCAGCTGCACGGTCGACGCAGTCAGCAGGACGGAGAGGAGGGGGAGGAGGCGCGTGCGCATGGGACCGGGGGCTGGCGAGGCGGGCTACTTCGCGTTGACGAGGACGCGGATGAGGCCCGAGCCGTCGCCGTCGAACGGCTCGAGCGCCTTGCCGAGCACGACGCCCACGCGGAGCGCGGCCGGGTCGGCGCGCATGGCGTGGCCGGGCGTCGCGGCCGTCACGAGGAGGTCGCCGCGGCGGATCGGGCCGTTCTCGGCCGTCACCTTCGTCGGCAGCACGCCGACGACGCCCATCGGCACGAGGTCGTCGAGGTCGTCGTCGATCCCGCGCTCGGTCAGGACGAGCCCCGGCCGCGTCGCGTAGACGCCAACGACGAGTGAGGAGTACGCCTCAGCGCTCTTCTCGACCGTCCGGTTCGTCCGCGTCGAGATCACGAGGACGTCGCCGGGCGCGTAGGCCTCGACCGGCCCCTCGACCGCGAAGGCCTCCGCGACGTCGGCCCCGGACGACTGGACGCCGCCGTTGAAGTAGCCCACGCCGAGCCGGTCGATCCGCGCCTGGTTGACGCCGGTCGTGGCCTGGAAGACCGCGATATCGTCGCCCGTGCCGTCCTGCGACACCCGGAGAGGGACGGCGTCGCTGCCGCTCGCAGCGTGCGCCCACGTCCCGACGGCGAGCGTGCCCGATCCGCTCGTCGTCCCGTGGAGGGCCACGCCGGGGCCGATCGTCCGTGCGTAGAGGCCCGTCCCGATCCCCGCCGTGCTCGTGATCTCGAACCGGCCGGCCGTCCCGCGGCCCCCGTGCTCGACGAGGAGCGCCGGCACGGCCGTCGTCTGCGTCTCAGCGGTGATGACCACGGCCGCCTCGGCGTTGTCGTCGGTTGGGTCGACGAACTCGGCGACGTGTCCGCTCCCGGAGGTCGTGGCCCGCTGCGCGACGAGCCCGGTGCCGCCCTCGTTCGCGAAGGCCCCGACGGCGGGCCCGTCGCCGCCCGAGACGGCGAGGACCGAGGCGCTCTCGGCGTTGCTCTGCGCGTAGAGCGGGGACCCGACGAAGTCTGGGTCGTCGATGATGAACGCGCCCGCGAACCCGGCCTCGCCGTCGTGGCGGGCCTCGAACCCGATCGCCCCGTTCCCGGCCGTGCGGACCGTGAGGGCTGGCTCGACCGTGCCGGTGTTCGTGGTCGCGACAGACAGGGCGGGACCGGTCCCCTCGGTCGACGCGACGAGCGCGGCTTCGTCGCTTGACGCGCCGCTCACGCGGAACACGCCGGCCGGCCCGTTGCCCATGTTGACGGCCGAGACCGCCGCGCCCGTCCCAGCCGCCGTCGCCAGCAGGCCGATCGACTCGGCGCCGGCGCCCGCCGCCGTCACCGCGCCGACGCCGTCGCCGGATACGGCGATTCCGAAGCCGGACCCTGTGTTGCTGATCTGGAGGGCCGGCGCGTTCGTCGCGTTCGTCCCGGCCACGGGGAACCGGAGGCCGAGCGCCGTCCCGGCCGCGCCGAGCGGGATGCGCGGCAGCTCGTCGCCCCCGTCGACCGAGACGCCGAGGTAGAGGGGGCGGTCGAACTCGTCGGGGTCGAACGAGTCCTCCGCGCCGAGCTGGACCGAAAACACGCCGTCGTCGAGCGTCACGGTCTGCGTCTCGCCCCACGTCGGCGTGCCGCCGGTGGGCGCGTCCCAGAGCATGAACGTCAGCTCGACGGAGCCCGTGAGGGGCGCGCCGTCGGTGTCGGTGAGGACGCCCTGGTAGGGGATCGCGGACTGTGCGGAGACGGTCGCTCCGAGCAGGCTGGCGGCCAGGACCAGGAGGCAGGGCGCGAGGGGGCGAGGGAGTCGGGTCATGGGATCCTCTTGGGGGATGAGCGGATAGGGGCGGGTGTCAGGGGGGAGGGGCATGGGGCCGGAGTCCGGGTGGTCACTGGCAGCGCGGGCCGACGGAGAGGGAGGCGTCGCACGTGCGCAGCCAGCGCTGGCCGTCGAGGAACGTCTTCCCGTCGTCGTAGCCGAGCGTGAGCGTCCGCGAGCGGCCGTCGTGGAAGCGGAGCTGGAGAACCGAGTCGCCGCCCCGCCGCCCGACGCTCCAGGCGCCGGCCCCGCGCGCGTCGCGGTGCACCGAGGGCGAGTCGCCGCTGACGGGGTCCATCTCGCCGAACACCGTCGTGCTCTGGTCCGAGAGGGTGAAGTAGCCGGGGCAGAGGTCGATCGTGGCCTCGTCGATGTAGCCCGAGCCGTCGCCGCTGTCGTAGCTCGACGAGCGGAACAGGCGGCAGCCGTGGAGGAACTGGCGCCACTCCTCTTCTTCAGATCCAGCGGGCAGCGCCCCGGCCGACCGCGCCGCCGAGGCGGGCGGAGCCGAGAACACGATGCTCCGGGCGACGGCCTCGGCTCTGTCCGCGAGAGCGGTCTCGTCCGCCTCGAGGCCGCCGGCGGCCAGGACGGTCGCGCCGCCTCCGCTGGGAGCGACGCGCCCGACGACGCGGGCCCGGGCGGGCGAGCCCTCGATCCACCCCGCGAAGTCGGCCGCGAGACCGTCGGTGCCGAACGGCTCGAGCGGTCCCGCCAGCGTCAGCTGCGTGCCGAGGCCGTCGGCGAGACCGCGTTGGGCCTCGGTGCGGAGGGCGTCGAGGGTCGGCGCGTCGTGGGGGAGGACGAGGAGGACCGCGTCTTGCCCCGGGGCGACGAAGAGGTAGCCCTCGGCCGTCGGCTGCGGCGCCCACCCGGCGGGCGGTTCGAAGCGGATGCCCCAGTCGGCGTCGGAAACCGTCTGGGCCGTGCCGGTCGTCGCGGCGAACAGCAGGAGGACGGCGAGGAGCGGGTGGGGCATGGCGCAGCCGGCGGGGTCGAGACCACGCTAGGCCTCGCGCCCAACCGTCCGCACGGCGCGAACACGTCGTTCTCCATTCGCGCCTCTTAACCACCACGGACAGCTGTGTTCGTTGACCCATTGTCAGAAACGTCGAGTCTGCTATACTCGGGATTCGTAGTCACTTGCTACTGACTCTATGCGGCTCATTACGATCGCGCTTGCGCTTGCATTCGCTGTCGACTTCGCCTCGGCCCAGAGCGTCCCCGACTGGGCCGCCCCCATCCCACCGGACGAGCGGACGACCGACCCGGGCGGGTCCAGCTCCGCCGGTACGCCGCCTGCCAACCCGTTCACGCCGGCGCCTGTGCCCCTCGACGGCGGTCTCGCTCTGCTAGCGCTCGCCGGCGCCGGCCTCGCCGCCCGCATGCTCCACCAGCGCCACGAGGATTGAACTCATGACCCGATCGCTACAGCTTGCGACCGTTACGTTTCTCCTGGTGGCGGGCGCCTCCGCGCAGACCACAGCGTGGATCAATGAGATTCACTACGATAATGCCGGTACAGACGCCGACGAGTTTGTCGAGGTGGCTCTGCCCGCCTCGGCCTCTCCGGCTGACTACACACTCACACTGTACAACGGTAACGGCGGGGCTCCCTACGACAACACGACGATCAGCGCGTGCACGCCAGGCGCGTCGGTTGATAGTGACGGCGACAGTGATGTGGACTTCGTGCTGTACAACTGCTCGGTTTCCGGAATCCAAAATGGAGGCTTCGGCGCACCGTCTGATGGTGTCGCCCTGACGGGACCAATGGACCCGCTGAACCCATCGTACCCGCTGATCCACTTCCTCTCATATGAAGGGGACTTCGTAGCGGATGGGGGTCCTGCCGACGACCAGGCGAGTCTTGACATCGGCGTCGACGAAGACCCCGCGCCCGCGGCTGGCTTCTCCCTACAGTTGACGGGAACCGGAGTCGCGTACGAGAGCTTCGCATGGCAGGAGCCTGCCGTCAGCACGCCGGGCCTGCCCAACGCCACGCTGACGACCACCCAGACGTTCGCCACGCCGAGCGGGACCTCGACGGCCTACTCGTTCGGTTCCGGCGACGACGACGTGGCCGGCTTCCGCCAGCTCGGCGCCGCGCTGGCCGGGATTCGCGTCGACGACCTTGCCAGCAGGAACCTCGTCCAGGGCATCCCGGGCGCCAACGGCTACCCCGCCCAGTACCCCGACGCCGACGGGACGACCGAGGGCTCGCAGGGTCCTAACCTCTACACGGCCTACGACGGGGGCGGCTACACGGTCGCGCCGACCACGGCGTCGGTCCTCCAACTCGGCCGCGGGCTCCTGTGGTACCTCTTCGACCAGCGGATCGACCCCGACGATGGCTTGTTCGGCGGCGGGACGAGCGAGAGCTTCCCGTTGCCGCAATCGCAGACCTACGTGGGCTATGGGCTCACCAGTGGGACCTATGTCCTCGCTTTCGATCGTGTCAACGGGCAGACGTTCTACCTCTTAGCCAACCCGAGGGCCTCGGATTACGACCTGTCGGGCATCGCGATGCGGACCGCGGGCGCGACGATCTCGACCACCTTCCAAGTCTACGACCCGGGAACGAACGGCTACGCCGCGCTCACACAGGGGGCCGACGCGCTCGCCAAGGGTCAGGGCGTGTGGGCCGAGGTCACGGGCGTGACGGCCGACGCGGTCACGTTCGGCTTCGACCTCGACGCGACCACGACCGGCGGCGTGTTCCAGGGCCGGCGGGCGCTCGGGGCGGCCCTCGACCTCCGCCTCGACGGCGTCACGGCCGGAGGCACCACGACCGTCGACGGCGCGGCGCGGATCTCGCTCCTCGACGACGCCACCGACGGCTGGGACCGGCACGACGCCTCGAAGCTGACGCCGCTGGTGGCTCCGTACGCGCTCGTCGCGCCGGTGGGGACCCGCGACGGTGAGCCCCGCCGCCAGGCCGTCCGCTCAGCGCCTGTCGGCCCCGTCACGACCGACCTCGCCTTTACGGCCACCGAGGCCGGCACCTACACGCTCTCGGCCGATGTCCCGACAGGGTGGGCCGCGGACCTCCTCGACCGGGCGACCGGCGCGACGACGGACCTCGCCACGGCGTCCTACACGTTCGACGCCGGGGCGACCGAGTGGACCGACCGCTTCGAACTAGCGGTATCGCCCGCGACGACGGCCGCCGAGCAGGCGGACGCGCCCATCGCCGAGGTGGGCCGGCCCTTCCCGAACCCGGCGGCCGCTGGGGCCCAGCTCCGCGTCCGGGTCGGCACGACGGAGCGGGTGCGGGTGGTCGTCTGTGACGCGCTGGGCCGCGAGGCGGCGGTCGCGTTCGACGGCCCGCTCTCGGGCGGCGCGGACGCGGTCGTGTCGCTGCCGGCCGGGCTGCGGCCCGGCGTCTACGTCGTCCGCGTGACGGGTGAGACGTTCGCGCAGAGCCGCCCGCTGGTGGTCGTTCGCTAGTGCGCCGAGCGTCCCCGGCTGGGCCGTGTCGCTCGCCTCGGGGCGGTCCAGTCTCGGGCGCGGGCCCCATCCTGGGTGGGTGAGGCGAACCCGTCGAACCGCCGTCGATCTAAAGGGAGAAGGCGGGGTCGGCCGCTTTCTCTGCAACAATTGGTGGCGATAGCCGTTATATTTGTCTACGCAGGCCCTACAACGACGGCGCTGGAGAGCGCACCCACCGATGGCGACCCCGAAGATGAACCGCGACTGGCGACGGATTCGAGACCGCATCAAGGCGATGTGGTCGGACGTCGAGTTCGACGACAAGCGGATGAAGAAGACCCGCGGCAGCCTCCGCCAGATGGTCACCCTCGTGCAGCAACGGACGGACGAGCCGCGCGCCGAGGTCCGGAAGAAGATCGTCGCCGTCATGTAGCGGTCCGTCTTGGATCCCGCCGACGCGCCCCGTGCTGGACCGCCAGCACGGGGCGCCGTCGTTTCGAGGCCCGCCGCGCTCTATTCTGGCGCCCGCCCCATGGACAGCCCCACGTTCGAAACCGCCGTGCGTCTCGGCCCGCCGTCGGCGGTCGAGCGGGACCTGATGGAGCGTTTGGAGACGCGGCTGCTCCTGCTGGCGGCCCGGCCCGCTCCGCCGGCCGACCTCGGTGAGCGCGTCGCCCGGTTGGCGCCGGCTGTGGACGCGGAGGCGTTCGTCGGGCTCGCCGCCGCGCACCGCGTCGTCCCGCACGCGGCGCGGTCGCTCGTCGGCCTCGACGCGGTGCCGGGCGACCTCCGAGATCGGCTCCGGCGGCGCGCGGCGGAGAACGCCCGCCGCCAGCTCGCGATGGCCGCCGCGCTCGGCCGCGTGCTCGGCGCGCTGGGCCGGGCCGGCGTCCCCGCGCTCCCCCTCAAGGGGCCGGCCCTCGCCGCAGCCCTCTTCGGCGACCCGGGCCAGCGGACGAGCATCGACCTCGACGTCCTGGTCGACCCCGGTTCGCTGTTCGAGTCGTTCGCCGCGGTCGAGGGCGAGGGGTTCGTGGCGAGCGGGAAGGTCCGGGAGCTCACGGCGGCCCAGGCCGCGGTCGTCGCCGCCGAGTTCCGCGTCCACGACGCGGCGTTCTGGCACCCGGGTCTCCGTGTCAGCCTCGAACTCCACTGGCGCCCGTTCCGCGACCGACGGCTGACGACGTTGGCGGATGCCCTGACGATGGAGCTCGCCCTCAACCCGACTGGGCTCGCGTGGCGCGACCGCGCGCTCTCCGCCGCCGAAGCGGCCTACGTCCTCGTCCACGGCGCCGCCCACGGGTACCGCCGCCTCGGATGGCTCGTCGACGCGGCCGGGCTGGCGGAGCGGCTCAACGAGGCGGCGTGGCGGGAGGTCCACGCGCTCGCCGCGGCCGACGGGGTCGAAGCCGCCGTGCTCCTCGGGCCGGCGCTCGCACACCGATGGCTGGGCGCGCCGCTGCCGGATGCCCTCCGCCCCCGCGTCGATTCCGAGGCCGACCGCCTCGGTCGCCTCGCGGGGTGGTGCCTCACGCGCACGCCGGACCGCCCGCGCACGCTGCACCCCGCCACGGTCGCCCTCGGGGCCGCCCTCTACGACCGGTCCGCCGACCGGCTCCGCCACGTGTGGCGCCTCCTCACGAGCCCCGCCAGCGGCGAGCTGGCCGAGGTCGACCTCCGGCCCGGCGCCGTGGGCCGCGCGCGGCGTTTGGCCGCCCGCCCCGCCCGGCTCGTCCGAAACGGCGCGCGGTGGTTCACCGGGAGCCGCTAGCGCTGGCTAAGACGCGTAGGACTCTGAGGACGGGAAGGTCGTCTCGTCGGCGAAGGGGAGCCCGCCCGCCTTCGTCTGGTCGAGCTCGATGACGGTGACGGCCGGCGGCGTCCAGGGACGGCGCTCGTCGGTCGGATGCGCGTCGGCGGGAGGAGTCGTGAGGTCGGTCATGGAATCCGGGATGACGTTCGGTGTCCGCCAGGAGGACGGTCAGCGAGAGCGAAGGATACGGCGCGGTGGGGAGAGATTCAGCGTTAGGGTCGACAAACTCTCGGTTTTGTGGAGTCCCACGAGCCGCAGGCGAGGGGTTCAGTTGATCCCCTAGGACATGGGAGCGGGTGAGAATCCGTCCTCGAGCGGCAGATAGGCGAGGGCGTGGAAGCCCCTCGGTTCGATCGGCCCCGGCGCGTTCAGCCAGTCTCGGAGAGCCGTCCGGAGGGCGTCGAGCTCGACCCACTCGGCGCGGTCGCCGACGACCTCGGGGACGAGGCGGGGCACGAGCGCGGCGAGGGCGGGGGTCCGCTCGCGGCGGCTATCGGCGAGCCAGTGGGGCTCGGCCTTGCTCGCGTGGAGGCGGACGGCGTCGGGGACGAGGTCGGCGCCGGCCGCGCGGAGCGGCCAGCGGCGGAGCCCGTCGCGGGTGAGCCACGCCTCCGCCGGGAGCCCGCCGACGAGGTCGAGGACGCGGCGGTCGAGGAGCGGGTACCGGTACCGCACGCCGAACGGGAGACCGGCCAGGGCCCATGCCCCCGTGCGGTCGCCGAGGTGGCCGCGTCGCATCAGCCAGCCGAGGAGCGCGTGCGGGTCGGCGGGCATCGGCTCGACCTCCGGGAGCGTGGCCCGGCGGAGGAGGTCCGGGCGGGCGAACGTCGCGTGCTCGCCTCGGAGCGCGGCGTCGCGGAGGTCGTCGAGCGTCGGGGCGAGTCCGAGGCGGGCGCGCTTCGTGCGCTGGGCGCGGAGGCGGCGGAGCGCGCGGACCGGGTCGCGGGCGATCATCGCGACGACCGCTCGCCATTGTCCCTGGCGGAGGAGCGCTCCAGGAATCGTGCCTCGGCCGGAGAAGCTGGCGGCCTCGTCGCCGCCCCACCCGGAGAGAAGCAGGCGGACGCCCCGTCGTCGGGCCTCGCGCCGCACCGGCGCCTCCGGCGCCCACATCACGTGGGGCTCCCGCGTCGCGTCGAGTGCGAGGCCGGCCGCGAAGTCGGCCTCCGCTGCCGGGCACCACGACACGTCGAGGCCCCAGCACTCGGCGACGGCGGCGATCCGGTCGTGCTCGGGCGAGCCGTCGGCCCCAGGCGCCGGCTGCCACGAGAACGCCGCGGGCGCCCTGCCCGCCTCGGCGAGCGCGTGGGCAGCGAACGCCGCGACCGTGCTCGAGTCGAGCCCCGCGGAAAGATGGACGCCGACGGTGCCCGGGTCCGCGACGGCCTCGGCCGTGACCTCGCGAAGGACGGCCGCCAGCGCCTCGCCGATCTCCTCCACGCGGCGGAGCCCGAGCCGCGGCGCGTCCTCGATCCGCCAATACGCGGAGACCTGAGTCCCTCGCTCACTCGCCGTCAAGCGGTGTCCGCCCGGCAGGAGGTCGATGGCGCGGACGCACGTCCGCCCGACGGACGACGGCCGGAACTGGCTCGTGAGGAAGACGGCCGCCATCACGTCCTCGTCGAGGGCGTCCGGGACGCCGGCCGCGAGCACCTCGCGGACGTCGCCGCCGACAACGAGGCGGTCGCCGCGATCCGCGTAGACGAGCGGGCAGATCCCAGCCGGGTCGCGCGCGGCGACGACCGCCTGGCGGTCTCCGAGCCACGCCGCGAACGCGAACGCGCCGCCGAGGTGGGCCGGCGCGTCGGCGCCCCACTGGCGGAGCGCGGCGACGAGGAGCGCGGCGTCGGGCTCAGTCGCGGGGAGGCCGAGCGCGTGACCGAGGCGAGCGCGGTCGGCGAGGTCGAGGTCGGCGTAAAGGACGTGGACGCCGGCCACGCCCCGCCAGTCGCCGAGGCGGACGTCGGCGTCGGCGGCCGGGCCGACGACGGGTGCGTCGCCAGGGCGCACTAGCGCTCTCGCCGGATGGTGTGGCGCGCGCCGGCCGCCAGGTTTTCTACCCGCGTCGTCCTGCCCGTCGGCCAGCGGACCTCGACCTCGGCGGCCTCGGCCTCCGCGCCCAGCCCGAAGTGCGCGATCGGCTCGTCGAACGAGAGGAACCCGCCGCTCGCCTGGACCTCGCGCATCATCGTCCGCCCCGACGGCGTGCGGACCGTCACGACCGCGCCGACGCCGAACGGGTTCTGGCCGGTCTCGTCGCGGAGCGCGATCTGGAGCGCGTGCCCGCGCGCCTCGTTGCGGTACACGTCGACCGGGCCGAGCGCGGTCGGGACCACGAGGTCGAGGTCGCCGTCGCGGTCGAGGTCGACGCGGCTGGCGGCGAAGGTTGGGAGCCACGAGCCGAGGCCAACCGCCTCGGTCACGTCCTCGAACCGGCCGTCGCCGAGGTTGCGGAAGAGGCTGTTGCGGTGGCTCCGGCGGCTTAGCGGCGAGCCGGCGACCGAGAACAGGTCGAGCCAGCCGTCCTGGTCGAAGTCGTTGAAGCGGGCGTCCCATGTCCAGGCGGTCCGGTCGAGCCCGACCGTCTCGGCGATGTCGGCGTAGCCGTCGCCGTCACGCCGGAGGAGGACGTTGTGGAGGCCGCGCTTGTCGGGGATGGCCTCGGCCGCCTCGGCGTCGGTCACGGGCGCGACGGGCTCGTCGTAGGCCGCGCAGAGGCGCCGGTGGAGCGGCCACCGCGGGCCGACCTCGCGGCACGCGCTCGCGTCGTCGCGGGCCGAGCGGCGCTTGAACACGAGGTACGTCGCCACGCAGCCCTGCCGCGCGACGGCGTCCGCCAGCTCGAGGCACATCGCCGGGTTCTTGTCCACCTGCGCGTCGAACGTCGTCGTCGCGGTCCGGTGTGCGGCCTCGCAGGCGGCCCGCTGCAAATCGGGCCGGTCGGCGCAGGCGTCGGCCGGCGAGAGGATCGGCGAGAGCGTCTGCGACGGCGAGATCTGGGCGACGAACACCTCGGGCACGAGGTCGTTGTCGAGGTCTGCCGAGGCGAGGCTCATCGTCGTGATCGTCGAGTGCGGGACGACGCCCTCGGAGTGGAGGAGCTGGCGGAAGCCGCCCCGGCCGTCGCCCTCGTACAGCACGTCCGGCGCGTTGAAGTCGTTGCCGACGAACAGGTCGAGGTCGCCGTCGCCGTCGAGGTCGGAGAGGAGCGTCGAGAGCGTCTCGCCGGGCGTGGCCGGGAGCGGGCGGAGCGCGAAGGCCCCGCGCCCGCCCTCGTTCGTGAGGATCGCGTCCCGCGCGCTCTCGAACGACGACCGGACCTCCGGGTGGCCGGGCCGGCGGGCGTTGAGCGCGGCCGTGTTGCCGAGGACCACGTCGAGGTCGCCGTCGCGGTCTAGGTCGCCGAAGGCGAGCGACGTCGTCCAGTAGGCGCCCTCGACGTTGAGGAGCACCGCATGGCCCGCCTCGGTGAACGCGCCGCCGTCGTTGTAGACGACGTGGTTGCCGCCGCCGATGGTCGCAACGACGAGGTCGAGCGCGCCGTCGCCGTCGAGGTCCACGAGCGCGGCGTTGCCCACGCGCGCCGAGTCGAGCGCCGGCACGGCCACATCTTGCCGCACGTACCGCTCGCCGCCGACGTTGGCGTAGAGCCCGACGCCGGCCTCCGACGTGAACACGAGGTCCGCCCACCCGTCGCCGTGGACGTCGCCCGAGGCCGCGGCGCGGTTCATCATTACGCCCGTGAGGTAGCGGTTCGGGCTCTCGTTGCTCGGCTCGTCGATCCCGAGGTCCGGCCCGAACAGGTGGGTGAACGCGGGGGCGACGGCCTCGCCGCCGACGGCCGCCAACGCAAGCGTCTCGACCGATCCGCCCTCGGCCGACCGTCGCTCGCCGGGCCCGGTGGCGAAGGGCGCGATCAGCGCCGCGACGCGGTCGGCGGAGAGCGCCTCCGTGGGGAATGCCGGGCGCGCGACCGGCTGGTCGCCGGCGTCCGCGAAGGCCTCGACCACGGCCGCCTCGGTGCGGGCGTCGAGGCGGGGCTGGACGAGCGCCGTCGTCCACCCGGCCGCGAGCCCCAGCGCGGCCACGCCGAGGTAGAGGCCGATGGCGGTCGGCCGCGACATCGTCCGCCAGATCTGGAGGAGCGGGTACGCGCTGAACAGCCCGAGCGTCACGAACATCACGGCCACGTAGGGCAGCGGGACGCCGGCCGCGCCGAGGATCGCGCAGATGATGACGTCGAAGGCAATGGGGCACGGGAGGAACGCGCCGAGGAGCGCCACGCCGCCCAGCGCGAGGAGCGCCCGCGTCGTCGCCCGGCCGACGTCGAGCGCCGGCAGGCCCTCCGACAGCGACTCCCACGGGACGAGCGTCACGGCGATCGCGCCGAGCAGGCCCGCCAGCGCCATCAGCGGGACCGTGGTCTTGACGATGTACCACAGGTTGCGGGCGAGCGCGCGGACGGTCCAGCCCGCGGCGTCGAGCCACGAGGCGGGCTCCGGGTCGGGGCCGGTCGCCTCGGCGAGGGCGGGTGCCGCGGGGAGCTCGGGGCCGAGCGTCGGGCCGGCCGGCGCCAGCTCCGCGGCGGTCGGTGCGAGGGCGTCGGAGGGCCACAGCACGCGGACGAGCAGCGGGACGGCGAACACGATGAACGCGAGCGTCATCCCCAGCTTCAGCCCGGCCAGCCACACGGGGAAGAGGGCGAACGTCATCGACAGGACGACGACGTTGAGCGTGGGCGACGACAGCATCGCCGCGAGCGTCGTCTCGCCGCGCGCGCCGCCCTTGTGCAATCCCTCCGCGATGGGCACGGCGCAATTGACGCACACGCCGAGCGGGGCGCCCATCGCCACGCCGAGGAGCGTCCCCGTCATCCGCCCGCGCGGCCGGATCCGCGTCACGAGCGGCAGGATGGTGAGGACGATCCCCGCGAACAGGACGCCGAACGTCATGCCCTG
This sequence comes from Rubrivirga marina, assembly GCF_002283365.1. Taxonomy (NCBI): domain Bacteria; kingdom Pseudomonadati; phylum Rhodothermota; class Rhodothermia; order Rhodothermales; family Rubricoccaceae; genus Rubrivirga; species Rubrivirga marina. The sequence goes on from NZ_MQWD01000001.1 coordinate 1,228,050, forward strand.
GCGGTTCGTCGCGGCCCAGTTGAGGGCGTTCGCCCCGATCCGCTCCAGCGCCGAGCCCGCCGGGTCCACCTCGACGACGCGCGTGAACGCGAGGCCCTCCACGTCGGCGTCGCCGCCCATCATCGCCTTCTCGTTGAGCGACGGGTACCGCGAGCCGGTCCAGAACGCGAACGCCGTGACGAGGAGCAGGAGCGCCGTCAGTACCAGCCGCTTGTCGATGCGCCGGGGCTGTGGGAGGGCGAGGACGGAGGACATACGCGGAGCCGAGCGTTCCGGGCGAGATCACGCCCCGACGGACCACGGGGCGGCCGAAGATAGGCCGGTCTTTCTGCACCTTTGTTATCGTGGGGATGCAGGGTTTCGGGCGCCCGCCCGCGCCCGCGATCTACCGTGCGAGTCCGTCCACCTCGGCGACGAGGCGGGCGTAGCCGAGGCGCTCCATCGCCGCGCGGTGGTCGGCCACGACGCGGCGGGCCTGGGCCGGCGTGAGCTCGTCGCGCCACGAGCCCGACGTGCCGCGGCGGAAGAACGGGGCCTCCGCGAAGTCCGGCCGCTCGCGGAAGCCCTCCTCGGCCTCGCGCTTCCGGAGCCGCTCGAACCGCGCCGCCTCGACCGACCGGCGGACGCGGTCGGGGTCCGGCTCGACGCCGCAGAAGCGGAGGGCCTCGGCGAACGTCCCGGCCGTGTCGACGAGGAGGTCCTCGTAGCGGACGACGTGGGCCGGCACGCCGGGCGCGTCGAGCCACGACCGGACGTGCCCGCTCCACGAGCGGAGCGGCTCGGGCAGGACGCCTAGGAACCGGCCGCGCAGGCGGTTCAGCACGTACGCCTCGTCGGCCAGCACCTCGATGGCCCGGTCCACGGTCCACCCGAAGAACGGGGCCGTCGAGGCCGCCACGTCGAGCGGGTTGCGGACGACGTAGAGCGCGCGGCCGGCGCCGGCCGGGAAGACTCGGTCGCCCCCGGCGGTCTCGACGTTCGCGCTGTGGACCTTCCCGAAGGTCGGGAGGTCGCGGGGGGCCACGTCGCGGGCGAGGAGCCGTGAGGCGGCCGGCCGGAAGGCCAGGATCTCGTCCTTGAGGAGCAGCGACGTGTCGACGCCGAGGAGGTCGTCGAGCGAGCGGAGGCCGGTGATCTGGACGCTCTTCCCGAGGTTGTTGAGGTCGAAGACGCCCTCGCCGAAGTAGCCCGCCAGGAGCGCCCGCGTCCACGTGTTGCCGGACTTCGGGTACGACGCGAGCCAGACGACCTCGGCCACGTCAGCCCTCGGCCACGGCCGCCAGCTGGCGCTCGATGGCGTCGGCGACGGCCTCGACCGTCTCGCCGGGCGTCGGCCGGTCGAGCTGAACGATCGGGACAGCCCCCGCCAGCCGCGCGGTCCACGCGAAGTGCTCGGCCTGGAGCCCGGCCCCGTTCACCATCCGGCGGCGGTACGTCTGGAGGAGGAGGGCCTGCACGGCGTCGTGCGCCCCCAGCCGCTCGGCCCGAATGGCCGGGGCGTCGCCGCTAGAGGCCGTTGATCGGTAGGCGTTCAGGACCACGACGAGCCGGAGGGGCGCGGGCTCCGACCGGAACGCGGGCGCGCGGTAGAGATACTTCCGCCGGCCCTCCCGGAGCGGCGCGAGGTCGTCCGGCGCTTCGCCGAGGCGGACGACGGCGTCCTCCCACAGCCGGAGCGTGGGGTAGCCCGAGAGGACCTCCGGCCCGGCGTCGCCGAAGTGGACGACCGTCTTGTCGTCGCTGAGGACGGGGTGCCCGCGGTGGGCCAGCTCGGCGAGCGTCGTGCTCTTGCCGGCGCCCGAGACGCCGGCCACGGCCACGGCCCCGTGCTCGGTCGCCACGGCGCACCCGTGGAGCACGAACATCTGCCGCTGGTGGAGCACGGCGCCCAGCGTCGAGCCGAACAGGAAGGCCCGCACGTCGGCGTCGGTCCCGCCGGTCGGCTCGACGACCACCTCGCGGCCGTCGTCGTGGACGAGGTAGCGGGCCACGCCGGGGATCTCGTGGCGCCACGCGCCCGGCCGGGCCGCCCACGTCACGCGCTGCTCCCGTGGCTCGCCGATGCGGTCGGGCACGGCGCCGCGCACGACGCGGAGGTCGGGCGCGGTCGCGGCCACCTCGGGCGGCGCCTCGCCCAACTCGGGGAGCGGCCAGTCCGACGCGACGTGGAGCCCGTAGGCGACGTAGTGATGCGGGGCGTCGCTCACGCCGGCTCGATCATGCCGCGGTCGAGGAGGTCGGCGAGGAAGGCCCAGGTGGCCGCCTCTGCCTCGGCGGGCTCGACGGCGAAGTGGCGCGGGAGGTCGGCGGCGATCTCGGCCGGCGTCGCCGGCGCGTCGAGGAGGCCCCATATGTGCGTGCCGACCTCGTTGAGCCCGTAGTACTGGCCGCCCTCGACGTCGAGCATCACGGCCGTCCCGTTGACGTCGGCGTGCATGGCGCGGTCGGACCGGCGGAGTGGGGTGTCGGGTGGGAGAGTGGTGGGCATCGCGAAGAGGGACGGAGGACGAACCTAGCTCGAACTGGCTGCCCATAGGAACGGGGCGCGGCGTTTCGTGGGATCATGCGACCGGCTTCAGTCGGTCGAAACAAGGCCGTGGTCTGCGACTGGCAGAGCGTGGGGAGGCGCCGCGGTGCCGGGCGTACCATGCCGCGTCCGCCCGCTCTCCCGTGCTGCTGCCCCGGTTTCGAGGCGCCCTCCGCCTGTCCCCGTCCGAGCTCGCCCGCGTGGTCGAGGCGGTCGTGCTGTTCCACGGGTTCAGGGTCGCGCTCCGCGTCGTGTCGGGCGCGCGGCTCGTGCGGTGGCTCGGCGCACGTGGGCCGCAGGACACGCCGCCCGAGGCGCTGCCGTCGGGCGTCGTCGAGGTCCGGCGGGCGCTGCGGCGGGCGAGCCGGCGGCACGCCAACACGTGTCTCGCGCAGGCGCTCGCCGGGCGCGTGATGCTCCGCCGCCGCGGCCTCCCGTCCACGCTCTCACTCGGCGCGCGGAAGGAGGGCGAGCGGCTGGCCTTCCACGCGTGGCTCCGGGCGGGCGGGCTGCTCCTCAACCCCGGCGGTGGCCCGCGCGACTACGCCGTACTCGCCACGTTCCACGACGCGCCCCGCCTCGACGACCGCGCGACCGAGGCGGGCTAGGCCGGGGCGGGCCGAGCGTCCGGCGGTTCCAGGTCTTCGAGGCTGCCGAGGCGCCGGAGGGGCGGCCAGATCGCCGCCGCCGCCGCGACCGTCACGAGCGTCAGCACGCCGCCCAGCGCGACGGTCGCCACGCTCCCGATGAGGCTTGCGACGACGCCCGACTCGAGCTCGCCGATCTCGTTGCTCGTCCCGATAAAGACGGCGTTGACGGCCGCCACGCGCCCCCGCATCGCGTCCGGTGTGAGGAGCTGGAGGACCGTCGACCGGATGACGACCGAGACGTTGTCGGCCGCGCCGATGCAGAACAGGGCCGCCAGCGAGAGCGGGTAGCTCGTCGAGAGGCCAAACACAATCGTTGCCAGCCCGAACGCCGCGACGGCGACGAGGAGGGCGCGCCCGGCCTTCCGCATCGGCGGGAGAAGCGCAAGAGCGAGGCCCATCGTGATCGCCCCGAGCGACGGCATCGCGCGCATCCACCCGAACCCCGTCGCGCCGACGCCGAGCACGTCAGTCGCGTAGACCGGCAGCAGCGCCACGGCCCCGCCGAACAAGACGGCCACCATGTCGAGCGTGATCGTCGAGAGGATCACCGGCTGGCGGCGGACGAATCGCGCGCCCTCGATGAGGCTCGCCCATGACCGCTTCTCGGTGCTCCGTGCCTGCGGTGTCGGCACGACGAAGAGGAGGCAGCCGAACAGGACGAGGCTGGAGGCCGCGTCGAGGAGGTAGACCACGCCTGGGCTGTAGACCGCGAGGAGCACGCCGCCTGCGAGGGGGCCGAGCGTGGCCGAGAGCTGGAACGCCACGCTCCGCCACATCGCCGCGTTCGCGAAGACGGGCGCCGGCACGAGCCCGGTCACGATGGCCTGCGCCGCCGGCCAGCCGACAGCCCGGAAGGTGCCGGTCCCGAGCAGGAACGCGTACGTCAGAGCGATCGGGCCGTCCGTGAACGAGACCCACGCGAGTCCGACGCCGGACAGCGCGAGGCCGACCTGTGCGATCTGGATGAGCCCCTTCCGCGGGTACCGGTCGGCGGCGGCGCCGGCCGGCAGCGCCAGCAGCAAGACGGGGAGTGCGAGGACGAGCCCGATGAGGCCGAGGCTCAGCGGGGTCTGGGTCCGTTGGTAGACCTCCCAGCCGACGGCGACCGTCCGCATCTGGTTGCCGGCGTTCGAGACCAGGCTGCCGGCGAGGTAGAGGAGAAAGCCGGGCCGGCGGAGCGACGCCAGCGGGTCCGGCTTGCCCAGTGCGCGGCCCGACTGGTGGAGCGCCTCGGCGGGCGCCTCGGGAGCCGAGGGGCGTCGGTGTTCGTCGGGGGTCTCCACGTGCGGCCGCCAACGCCGGCCGGGGTGCCGCGTTCGGGCCCCGCCGTGCGCGCTCGGTGAATGCGCGGATCTCGGGCACATGGCTCGCCAGGAGGCCGTTCCTTGGGAGAAACGCCCGAACTGCCCCATGTCCGAAGCCGTCGCCTTCGACGTCGAGCGCCTCCGCGCCGACTTCCCCATCCTCCAGCGGACCGTCTACGACGGCACGCCGCTGGTCTACCTCGACAACGCCGCGACGACGCAGAAGCCGCGCGCCGTGCTCGACCGGCTCGCGGCGTACTACGCCAACGAGAACGCCAACGTCCACCGCGGCGTCCACTTCTTGAGCGCGGAGGGGACCGAGAACTACGAGACGGCGCGGCGGAGCGTCCAGCGGTTCCTCGGCGCCGCGCACGCCCACGAGGTCGTGTTCACGCGGGGGACGACCGAGGCCATCAACCTCGTCGCGCACGGGTTCGCGAGCCGGCTCCGTGAGGGCGACGAGGTCGTCGTCTCGGCCCTCGAGCACCACGCCAACATCGTCCCGTGGCAGATGGCGTGCGAGCGGTCGGGCGCGACGCTCCGCGTGATCCCGGCGCTCGACTCGGGCGACCTCGACCTCCACCGCCTCGGCGACGTGATCTCGACGCGGACGAGGCTGGTCGCCGTGACGCACACGTCGAACGCGCTCGGGACCGTCAACGACCTCCGCCCGATCGTCGAGGCGGCGCGGGCCGTCGACGCCGCCGTCCTCATAGACGGGGCGCAGGCCGCGCCGCACGCGCCGGTCGACGTCCAGGCACTCGGGGCCGACTTCTTCGTGTTCTCGGGCCACAAGACGTTCGGCCCGACCGGCATCGGCGCGCTGTGGGGTCGCGAGGCGTGGCTCGAGGCCCTCCCGCCGTACCAGGGCGGCGGCGACATGATCGACCGCGTCACGTTCGAGCGGACGACCTATGCCGGCCTGCCGGCCAAGTTCGAGGCCGGCACGCCGCACGTGGCCGGGGGCATCGGCCTCGGGACGGCGCTCGACTACCTGATGGAGATCGGGATGGACGCCGTCGCCGCCTACGAAGACGGGCTGATCGCCTATGCCGAGGAGCGGTTGGCGGAGGTCGACGGCCTCCGCTTTATCGGGACGCCCCAGCGGCGGGCCGGCGCGATCTCATTCCTCCTCGACGGCATCCACCCGTACGACGCGGGGACGGTCCTCGACCGGCTCGGAATCGCCGTCCGCACCGGCCAGCACTGCGCGCAGCCGGTCATGGACCGGTTCGGCATCGACGGGACCATCCGCGCCTCGTTCGCCTTCTACAACACCCGCGCCGACGTCGACGCGCTCGTCGACGGGCTCGCTAAGGTCCAGGCGCTCTTCGGGTGACGCGTGGGGGGGCGAGCCCGTCGCATCGGACCGGGTGCCCGCCTCGCCGCGTCTGTTTGCTCCATCCCCGGTACTCTCGACCCCCATGTCCGAAGCCGACCGCCGCCAGCAGGCCCTCGTCGACGAGTTCGCGTTCCTCGACGACTGGATGCTCCGGTTCCAGCAGGTCATCGAGCACGGGGAGGCGATGGAACCACTGGACGGCGCGCTCAAGACCGACGACCGGCTCGTCCGCGGCTGCCAGTCGCGCGTGTGGCTCGACGCGGGCTCCGAGGCGGGCACCTTCCATGTCCGCGCCGACTCCGACAGCCAGCTCGTCCGCGGCCTGGCATCGCTCCTCGTCCGCGTCTACGACGGCCTGCCGGCAGAGGAAGCCGCGTCGGCGGAGCTGTGGTTCCCGTCGGAGATCGGGCTCGACGAGCACCTCTCACCGAACCGGGCCAACGGGCTCGACGCCATGCGTCGCGCCATCCAGTCGGCTGCTGGGGGCGCGGTTTAGGGGCGCGATCGGGTCGGCGTCGGTCGAGGGTCCGGGGCGGCGCCCTATCCTCAGGCGGCCCCGCCCTCGCTCGCATGCAGCCCGCCTATCGCTACCACGCCGTCGTCGCGTCCGTGTACGACGGGGACACCTTCCGCGCCAATGTCGACCTCGGCTTCATGACGTGGATCAAAAACGTCAACTTCCGGATGTTCGGGATCGACACGCCCGAGCTCCGCGGCGTCCCGGCCGCTGAGAAGGAGGCGGGCTACGCCGCCCGCGACCGGGTCCTCGAGCTGATGCCGGTCGGCGCCGAGGTCCTCATCGAGTCGACGAAGGTCGGCAAGTACGGCCGGTACCTCGCCGACGTGTACCGCGAGATCGACGGCGTGGAGGTCCACGTCAACCAGACACTGATTGACGAGGGCCACGCCGTCCCGTACCTCGTCTAGCCTCTAGAAGAGACTCCGTTGGCGGCTTTCGAGGGCGAGGAGCGATCGCTTCCGCTCGAGCCCGCCGGCGTAGCCCACGAGCGACCCGTCGGACCCGATCACACGGTGGCACGGGACGATCACGGCCACCGGGTTCTGCCCGTTCGCCGCGCCGACGGCCTGCGCGGCTCGGGGCATCCCGATCTGCGCCGGCCGTCGGCGCCGTAGCTCAGCGTCGCGCCATGCGGGATCTCGCGGAGCGCGGCCCAGACGCGCTCCTGGAACGGCGTCCCGCCCGGCCGGACCGGCACGTCGAACGCGACCGGCTCGCCGTCGAAGTAGGCCGCAAGCTGGCGGCGGGCCGCGTCGAGGATGGCGTCGGCGCCCTCGGGTCCGTCCGCCTCGGCGTCGAGGCGGACGGGGTCGAACGAAGCGGCCGTGAGCGCCTCGCCGTCGGAGACGAGGCGGAGCGGGCCGAGCGGCGTGTCGAGTGTGGCGTGGGGCACGGGCCGAAGCTAGCGCGCGGGCGGCGACGCCCCCTTGTCGTACCCCTGCAACAACGCGCCCCGCCGACGGCGATCGCCAGCGGGGCGCGAGTCGGGCCGCCTCGGTGCCGAGGCGGGCGGGGCAGGAGGAACCGGGCCGGGCGTCCCCCCGCCTCAGTCCTACTTCCCGGTGAACAGCATGTCGCGGTACGTCGGCAGCGGCCAGAGGTCGGCCGGGACCTCCTGCTCGAGCGCGTCGCAGGCCTCGCGGACCTTCGTCATCGCCGGGATCACCTTGTCCTTCATCGCGACGGACTCGTCCTTGGCCTTGTGCGCGGCCGTGCGGGCCTTCACGAGCGTGCCGAGCGCCTTGCGGAGCGCGTTGACCTGGGTGATGACGACCTCGGCCGTCTCCTTCGTGCCCGAGCCGTCGAGGCCGAGGTCCTCGGCCACCTCGGCCGCCTCGCCGATCTCGGCGAGGTAGCGGAGGGCCGCCGGGAGGACCATCGTCTTGGCGAGCGACTCGGTCGTGGCCGCCTCGACGTTGAGCGTGAGGGCGTACTGCTCCGAGAGGATCTCCTTGCGGCTCTCGAGCTCGGGCGCCGTCAGGACGTCGTAGGCGTCGAAGACCGCGATGTTCTTCTCGTCCGTGAGCGTGGCGAGCGCGTCGGGCGTCGTCGTGAGGTTGAGGAGCCCGCGCTCCTCGACGGCCTCCTTGTGCCAGGCCTCGGAGTAGCCGTCGCCGTTGAAGATGATCTTGGTGTGCTCGCGGATCGAGTCCGTGATGACCTCCTCGACGGCGGACTCGACGGCCTTCTTCGAGCGCTTCTTGCCCAACTTGTCCTCGAGCTTCGAGGCGAGGTCGTCGATGGCCTCGGCCACGATCGTGTTGAGGACCGTGAGCGGGAAGCTGACCGACTGGCTGGAGCCGACGGCCCGGAACTCGAACTTGTTGCCGGTGAAGGCGAACGGCGAGGTCCGGTTCCGGTCGCCGGCGTGGCGCGGGAGCGTCGGGAGGACGGGCGTGCCGAGGCCGAGGAAGCCGGACTGCTTGCTCTCCGTCGCCTTGCCCGACGCCGTGATCTGCTCGTAGACGTCGGAGAGCTGGTCGCCGAGGAAGATCGAGATGATGGCCGGCGGGGCCTCGTTGGCGCCGAGGCGGTGGTCGTTGGCCGCCGTCGCGATGGCCGCCCGGAGGAGGTCCTGGTGCGTGTGGACGGCCTGGACCACGGCCGTGCAGAAGAACAGGAAGCGGAGGTTCGAGTGCGGCGTGTCGCCCGGCTCGAGGAGGTTGAGCCCGGTGTCGGTCGACATCGACCAGTTCACGTGCTTGCCCGAGCCGTTGATGCCGGCGAACGGCTTCTCGTGGAGGAGGCAGGCGAGGCCGTACCGCTTGGCCACCCGCTGCAGCGTCATCATCATGACCTGCTGGTGGTCGGCGGCGACGTTGGCGTTCTCGAACAGCGGGGCGATCTCGTACTGGCCGGGGGCCACCTCGTTGTGCCGCGTCATGACCGGCACGCCGAGCCTGTAGAGCTCGGTCTCGACCGCGTTCATGTAGGCCATGATCCGCTCGGGGATCGAGCCGAAGTAGTGGTCGTCGAACTCCTGCCCGCGCGGGGGCGCCGCGCCGATGAGCGTCCGGCCGGCCACGAGGAGGTCGGGGCGGTCCTCGAAGTAGGCCTCGTCCACGAGGAAGTACTCCTGCTCCGAGCCGCACGTCGCGTAGACCCGCCCGACGCTGTCGCCGAGGATCGAGAGCGCGCGCGTGGCCTGGACGTTGAGGGCCTCCATGCTCCGGAGGAGCGGGATCTTGTGGTCGAGGGCCTCGCCGGTCCACGACGCGAAGGCCGTCGGGATGACGAGCGTGGCCGTCCCGTTGTGCTCGACGATGAAGGCCGGGCTCGTCGGGTCGTAGGCCGTGTAGCCTCGGGCCTCGAACGTGGCGCGGAGCCCGCCGCCCGGGAACGACGAGGCGTCGGGCTCGCCCTGGACGAGGCTCTTGCCCGAGAACTCGGCGACGGCGCCGCCGCCGGCGTTCGGCGTGATGAACGAGTCGTGCTTCTCGGCCGTCCGCCCGGTGAGCGGCTGGAACCAGTGCGTGTAGTGGGTCGCGCCGCGCTCGACGGCCCACTCCTTCATGGCGAGGGCGACGGCGTCGGCGACGGTCTCGTCGAAGGGCTCGCCCTTCTCGATGGTCGCCGTGATCTTCTTGTAGACCGACTTCGGGAGCCGGCTCTTCATCTCGGCGAGGCCGAACGTGTTCTGGCCGAAGATCTCTTCGACGTCCTGAGGCATTGCGTGTCCGTTGGAGGCGCTGCGGGTGAGGGTGGGCATCGCGGTGGGGCGGGGAGGGGGCGAGAGGGTCGGCCTCGGGGCCGAGGCGGGCGGGGCGGAGGCGCCGGCTAGTCGTCGAGGGGCGGGAGCGTCATGGGCTCGGCGCGGAGGTAGGCCGTCTCCTTGTGGGTCGTCAGGACGAGGCTCGTCCGCGTGCCGCGGACGCCGGGGACGGCCTGGATCGTGGCGAGGAGCCGCTCGAGCGCCGTCGTCGTCCGGACACGAACCTTCAGGACGTGCGAGCCGTCGCCGGTGACCGAGTGGAGCTCCTGGACCTCGTCGAGCGCCGTGACGGTCTTGACGAACTCGCCGTAGTGCTCGCTCCCGGTCGACTGGACGAACACGAAGGCCATGACGTCGTGGCCGAGCCGCTTGGCATCGACGGTCCCGTGGAAGCCAGTGAGGACGCCGCGGGCCTCGAGCTTCCGCATCCGGTCGGAGACGGACGGGATCGAGAGGCCGACGGCCTCGGCGATGTCCTTCCGTTTGATCCGGCCCTCGCGCTGGAGGAGGTCGAGGATTTGGGCGTCGATGGCGTCGATCTTGTCCACGAGTGGGGTCCGTAGGAATTGGGGGCGCTGGAGGAACCTACCCCAAGGCTTCGGCCGCTTTCCAGATCGTAGCCTCATTTTTTTACGTCAGGCTGAGACTTCATGCTCGGAAGCGCTTTCTCTCCGTCAGCGCCGACGTAACCCGTTTGGGGACGCGGCACGTACGGCGCTACCCCCACCCTCCAGACCCATGAAGAACCCCGGCACGGCCGCCGTCCTCAGCTTCCTCCTTCCCGGCCTCGGCCAGCTCTACAACGGCACCTTCTGGCGCGGCGTCTTCTGGTTCGTCGTCACGCCCGGCCTGTGGATCGGCACCGGCGGGTTCTTCGGCTGGGTGGCCCACGTGATCTCGGCGTGGACGGCCTTCCGGTTCGCCCAGCGCCACCCGACGGGCGCTTGATCCGACAGCCCTGCCCGCCTCGGCGCCGAGGGGGACCCCGGCGGGGCTAGCTTTGGAGGCCGGGCTCGTAGCACAACGGTTAGTGCAGCCGGCTCATAACCGGACGGTTGCAGGTTCAAATCCTGCCGGGCCCACCGCCCCTGTCTCCATCTTGTTGGGAGACAGGGGTTTTCTGCTCATGGGTCCAACATAGGTCCAGCAATCGCTATGCATCGCGACCCCAGCTAGACATCAGCGCTGCGGCCCGCCGATTCCGAGGAGTTGGACACAGCCTCGTCGTTTAGAGCCCACGGTCGATAACGGTGCTTCAGAGGCTCCAGGCGAAACGATCACCCTTGCTCGCCGGGCCGACTTAATCCACCGACGGCCGGGGGGCGAAACGCTGGATCCCAGCGTGTATGGCAGACTGCGTACACCGTCAGTGTGAAGGCAAGTACCCCGGAGTGATCACGATAGTCGCTGTCACGAGCTCAGTGCCACTAGAAGAGATCACGGAGGCGGTTTCTGGGGGCCGGGAAGGCTAGGCGCTCCGCAATGCCGGACTCACAGCACCGCCAACGCAGCGTCGGCGGAGTCTCCGAGAGGGGCATAATGCGGCGGCCGGCTTGACTTGTATGACATGTTACAGGTACGTTGTCATCCCGGAAGCGCTTCCCCCCTCATGCTACGATTCTGGACCGGCGTCCTCGCCCTCGTTCTCGCTAGCGGAGTCCATGCCCAGACGGGCAAGATCGGCGGCACGATCGCCGACTCCGACGGCGTGCCTATCCCCGGCGTCAACGTGCTCGTCGTGGGGAGCACGCTGGGGGCGTCGAGCGATTTGGACGGGACCTACGTCATCCTCAACGTCCCGCCCGGGACCTACGACCTCCGCGCCTCATTCATCGGGTACCAGACCGTCCTGCAGGAGGGCGTCGTCGTGAACAACGACCGGACGACGGAGGTCGACTTCGTCTTGGCCGAGGAGGATCTCACGGTCGGGGGCGAGCTGGTGGTGACCGCTGAGCGGCCCGAGATCGAACCGGAGCGGACGGCTTCGAGTGAGATCATCCGCCCGCGCGAGGTGAGTGAGGCGCCGGGCGTGTACTCGCTGACCGACGTCATCGGGCTGACGGTCGAGGCGACCGACGGCCACTTCCGAGGGGGACGAACGGGCGAGGAGCTCTACCTCCTCAACGGGATCAACATCGTCAACCCGTTCACGGGCGAGCGGTCGTTCGACCCCATCGCGAACGCGCTTGAGGAGGTCGAGGTCATCACCGGCGGGTTCCCCTCGCAGTACGGGAACGCCCAGAGCGGCGTGGTCAACATGGCCCTCCGGTCCGGCGGGTTCGAGCGGTGGGACGGATCGGGGAACCTCCGCGTGCGGGCCCCGGGCTACAAGCACTTCGGGGGGAGCGTGTTCAGCCTGGAGAACAACCCGTACCTCCTGGCCTTCGACACGGTCGAGGAGTGGGGCGGCGACAGCGGCGAGGGGCTCTACTCGTGCTCGATCGGTCTCAGCTTCTGCAGCGCGTACGGCCTGGAGACGGCCGCGGACAGCCTCCGGGCGGCTCAGATCGCCCAGGCCGTTTGGTCGCAGGCCCGCGAGGACCTCGGCATGGAGTACAACGACCGGTGGGACACCCAGCTGGACCTTTCTGTCGGGGGCCCGGTGTCCGACCGCGTCCGGGCCTTTGTTGGGGCCCGGTTCGCCGACGAGTGGTACGAGCTGCCGACGAACGAGCCCGAGCGGACGCGCCAGCTCCTCGGGAGCGCTCGCGTCGCGCTCGGCGGCGGCTCGTCGCTCCAGCTCGCCGGGGCGTTCAACCGCGTCCGCGGGTTCGACTACACGAGCAGCTTCTGGCAGTACCTCTGGGACCGCGAGCGCGGCTTCGCCGCGTTCGACCAGGTCACGCTCGGCGGCTCGGCCCGCCTCGCCGTCGTCCCGGACGAGCGGCGGTTCGCCGACCTCACGCTCAGCGTCCTCCAGAACGACTACGAGTCGGGGGCCGCCGTCCTCGACCCGAGCCGGTTCCGCGAGGACGCCTCGGACCTCGGCGTCTGGCGCTTCTTCAACACGCCCGACCAGTTCCGCGTCGGGTACATGGAGAACGACTTCCGCAACGAGCGCTCGACGACGTACTCCCTCGAGGCGACCTACAACGAACAGGTCACGAGCAACCACCTCCTCAAGGGCGGTATCCAGGGCCGGCTCTACCACCTCGACGTCGACAACCGGCTCAACCTCTCGAGCCCGTCCGACGCCCAGGACGAGACGTTCAGCGTGACGCCGTTCGAGATCGGGGCGTTCGTCGAGGACAAGGTCGAGTACGAGGGGCTCATCGCCCGGCTCGGCCTCCGGTTCGACGCCTACAACCTCAACACGGAGTACTTCTCGGACCGGTACAACCCGTACGCGAACCCCAACTTCGACCCGACGCAGCCGGCCGTCGGCGACAACGCCGAGCGCGACCCGGACCTCGCAGCGACCGAGCGGTCGTCGTGGATCGCCCGGCTCCAGCCTCGGCTCGGCGCGTCGTTCCCGATCTCGGTCAACACGGTCTTCCACCTCAACTACGGGGCGTTCCTCCAGCGGCCGCCGTTCGAGCGGTCGCTCGTGAGCCGGATCCAGCGGTCGAACGAGCTCGCCGTCATCCAGCTCGGCAATCCCGAGCTCGAGCCGGAGGAGACCAAGATGTACGAGGTCGGCGTGGCCCAGGGGCTCCCGGGAGGGTTCGCGCTCGACGTCTCGGGCTACTACAAGGATGTCCGCAACCTCGTCCAGCTCGCGTTCTTCAGCGAGAGCGTCGACATCCCGTACCAGACGTACGTCAACCGGGACTACGCCGACATCCGCGGCTTCCGCGTCTCGCTCCAGCGGCGGCGCGGGGCCGTCCGTGGGTCGGTCCGCTACCGGTACGAGGTGGCCACGGGCAAGACGTCGAGTGCCGAGGACGCCCCGCCGCAGTTTATCCGCGACCTCGACGGGGAGGTGGACGAGGAGCGAGCCGGGATCGGGCTCAACGACATCCTCCTCGACTTCGACCGGACGCACAACCTGATCGTCCAGCTCACGGCCACGACGCCGCGCGACCTCGGGCCGCAGGTCGCCGGGGTCCGCCCGCTCGGGCGGTGGACCGGGTCGGTCCGCACGCGCGCCCGCTCCGGCCGGCCGTACACGTCGTTCGCGGCCGGGCAGGACGTGCTCGTCGCCGACGCCCGCGCGCCGATGGAGTACGAGACGAGCCTGAAGGTGACGCGACCGTTCCGGCTCGCCTCCGGCGCCGAGGGCTCCCTTTTCGTCGAGGTGGCCAACCTGTTCAACCAGCGGACCTACGACTACAACCGCGTCTTCCGGGACGTCCGGAACCTCCGGGCCTACGACTTCGCCGTGAACCCCTCCGACCTCACGCCGGACGGGTTTACCGACGACCCCGACGAGGCCCTCGCGCTCTACCTCGGCGACAGCTTCCCCTACGAGGCGAACCAGGTGTTCCGGATCTACAGCAACGCGCCCCGCTCGCTCTTCCTCGGCCTCTCCGTCGACCTCTAAGATGACCGCCCTCCGACCCCACGCGCGCCTGGCCCTCCTGGCCCTCGTCGGGCTGGCCGCCGCGCTCCCCGCCGAGGCCCAGCGCCGGTTCGAGATCCACTCGCGGGGCATGCTCCACGAGACCGTCTTCAACACCGGCGAGATCGGCCGGGCCTACCACCAGGGCGGCGGCGGCAATGCGACCGACGTGCCCATGATGGAGTGGCCCGGCAACTCGGCCGTGACCGTCGACGACATCAACTACGACGGGAAGCACTACACGAACGGCGGCGGCGTCTACATCTCGGCCCAACTCCCCGATTCGACCGAGCGCGTCCACGCGCTCAGCGGGGGCGTCGGGGCCTCGCAGCCGGACGTGACGGTCGGGCGGTGGTCGTACCCGCTCACGATCACGCGGACAGAGAACTACCCGGTGCTCGACGACGGGTCGCTCAACCCGAGCTACGACCCGAACGAGGCCGAGGAGATCATCACCTCCTCGTGGGCGACGCCGGTCGGGATCACAGTCACGCGGACGAGCCGGGCCTGGAGCTACCCCGACTACGACGACCTCATCGTCTACGAGTACGAGTTCGAGTACACCGGCGACCGCGACGGAGACACGATCCCGGACACGGACCAGCCCATCACCGACGTCACGATCGCGTTCGCGTACGGGCTCGCGCCGAACCTCTTCGGCAACCTCCGCACCTACGGCGCCTGGACCGACGACGAGTACCAGGACAACGACCAGCGCGGCCGGTTCGACCCGCTCCGGTTCCTCAACTACACGTACCACCAGACGGGCCTCCCGGACCCGGTCTACTACGACGAGTGGGGACGGACGGGCCAGAACGGCGGCGGCCTCAACGCGCCAGGGACGCCGGGCTACATAATGCTCCACTTCGACACGGAGCACCTCGCGACGCAGGACAGCGGGACGCTCGCCGACGTCGCCCAGGGCGACTCGGCCATCGTGTGGACGCAGGAGTACGGGGGCGGCGTCAAGATCAAGCAGCCGTGGTTCATCCGGCAGGAGACGAGCAACATGCGCGCCTCGAAGCTCGAGGCCTACCTCCGCGTCGACACGCGGAAGAACGCGCCGCTCCGAGAGGGCTCGGTCATCCCACCGGAACAGGGTGAGGAGAGCGACATCTACCAGCACTTCCTAGACTACTGGGTCGGCGCGGGCCGCTACAACTTCCGCCAGACGCGGTGGGCGACCGGTCGGATCACGGTCTTCGGGCCGTACCGCTTCGAGATCGGCGAGACGGCGCGGTTTGCCCTCGCGGAGGTCATCGGGTTCGGGGCCGTCCGGCAGGAGCAGGCCTACCTCCCGCCCGGCGAGCGGACGAGCCCCGAGCAGGACGACTACCTCGTCGACTGGGGCGGCTCGTGCGGCGAGGACTGCGGTGAGGACGGCAGCCGGGGGTTCTTCCCGATCGCGAGCTACGCCGACACCGTCCGCTACGGGGGCAACCCGGTCTTCCCGAGCATCTTCCCCTACGGGCCGGGCACCGACGAGGGGACCGTCATCAAACGCCACGGGAGCCCGTACCTCTCGGAGTACGCGCTCCCGGACTACGTCAACTCGGACGTGGTGACGATCCGCGAGGTCGCGGACAAGGCGTACGAGGCCTACACCGGCGAGGCGTTCTCGGCGCCCGAGTACAACCGGCCCGAGCTCAACCCCGAGGCGGGCGTCTACGAGCTCCCGATCCCCGTCCCGGCCCCCGCGCTCAACGTGGCGAGCGACGAGCGGGCCCAGAACGTGCTCTACTGGTCGAACGCGGTCGAGAGCTTCAGCGCGCCCCGGCTCCAGGGCCAGTTCGACCACTACCGGGTCTCGCGGAGCACGCACCCGGCCGGCCCCTGGGAGACGATCGCCGAGGTCCGGCCCGACGACGCCTCGTTCGTCCACAATGGCGAGTACAGCTTCGTCCCGGACGGCGACTACGTCGTGCTCGACCCCGAGCCGACGGTGGGGGAGACGTTCTACTACTCCATCGTCTCGGTCGACGAGAACGGCCGGACGAGCGGGCGGACGAACGTGACCGAGTTCGAGACCCAGCTCGGCGCCGTCGCCCAGCTCGGCGACGTCCACGTGGTCCCGAACCCGTTCGTCGTGAGCTCCGGGTTCGGAGGCGCCAGCGACTCGTCGCTGCGGATCGGGTTCTACGGCCTCCCGGCCCGGGCCACGATCCGGATCTACTCGTTCGCCGGCCAGCTCGTCGAGACCATCGAGCACGACAGCCCGACGTACTCCGTGGCCTACCTCCAGGAGACGCGCAACAACCAGCGCCTCGCCTCGGGGGTCTACTTCTACGTCGTGACGACGCCAGAGGGCGAGTCGACGCAGGGCAAGTTCGTCATCATCCGCTAGTCCCATGACCGCCCCACGAAGCCTCCTCCGGCTCGTCGCCCTCGCCGCGCTCGTCGCGGCGTCAGGCCCGGCCCACGCCCAGAAGGTTGGCACGACGTCGTTCCAGTTCCTCAAGGTCATGCCGACGGCTCGCGCGACGGCCATGGGCGACGCCTACGGGAGCCTCGCGCAGGGCGCCGAGGCCCTGTTCTGGAACCCGGCCGGCGTCGCCCACACGACGGGCCACGCGCTCACGGCGACGCACATCCCCTACCTCGTCGACACGCGGATCTCGTCGGCCGGCTACGCCACGTCGCTGGGCGGCTTCGGGCAGGTCGGAATCCAGCTCCAAGCCGTCGACTACGGCGACATCGCGGAGACGCGGACCGACCAGCTCGGGTTCAACGCGGACGGGACCTACAACCCCGGGCTGACGGGCTCGTCGTACAGCCCGTCGGCCTTCGCCGCGGGCGTCACGTACGCCCGAAGCCTGACCGACCGGTTCTCGACCGGGATCACGGCCAAGTACGTCCGCGAGTCGCTCTACGACGGCGCCTTCGCCGGCGGCGTGAACACGGCGGCCGGGGCGGTCCTGTTCGACTTCGGGATCCAGTACCAGACCGGGTTCCGGTCGCTCGACATCGCGATGGCGGTCCAGAACTTCGGGCCGGAGGTGGCCTTCGTCGAGGAGCGGTTCGCGGCCCCGCTGACCTTCCGCCTAGGGGCGACCGGCGACCTCGTCGGGCCGAACGGGATGGTCCGTCAGGACCCGCAGAACCGGCTGACGGTCGCCTACGACCTCCACCAGCCCAACGACTACGACCAGCAGATGCACGTCGGGCTGGAATACTCGTTCGCCGAGGTGGTCTCGCTCCGGTCGGGCTACAAGATGAACTACGACACCGAGGGGCTCACGTTCGGGGCCGGGCTCAACGCCGACCTCAGCGGCGCCCGCCTCGGCGTCGACTACAGCTACGGGAGCATGGGCGACTTCCTCGGCTCGGTCCACCGGCTCACCGTGGGCGCGACGATCCGCTAGCCCGTGTCTCTGCCTCCTATGCTGCTCCGCACGACCCTCGCCCTCCTCGCCCTCGCCGCGCTGACGCTCGTCCCCGGCGCCGCCTCGGCTCAGGACGCCGCCGCGCCGCTGACCGTCCAGGGCCTCGACCACCAGGCGGCCGTGGGCGCCCGCGCCCGCGCGATGGGCGGCGTCCGCGCCAGCGGGCTCTCGACGTCGGCCGCGTTGTTCTCGAACCCCGCCGCCCTCCACCGCCTCACCGAGGCGGAGGTCCGCCTCGGCGGCGGCGCCGTCGCCCAGTCCCTGAGCCAGGACCAGACGTGGGTGCCCAACCGGCTCTACCTCGAGCTGAGCCTCATCTTCGAGAACGACCCGACGTCGCCGAACCCCACGCGGGCCTTCGACGACATCACGCCTGACTGGGAGACCGACCTCTCGTCCGCCCGCCCGACGCTGGGCTCGGCGGCGGTCCCCCTCCCGTTCGCGCCCGGCGGCGTCGCCGTGACGGCCGGCCTCGGGGCGGCGCAGGTCGCCGACCTCGACCACTACTTCCAGAACAACAACGCGCTCGACCCCAACATCGGGGACATCCGCCCGGCGCCGATCCCGCGCGTCCAGGACGGCGACTCGCTCATGGTGGGGTGGGCCCAGTTCAGCCGCCAGCGGGAGGGGGCGGTCTACGGGATCACGCCGGCCTTGGCCCTCGCGCGCGGCCCGTTCTCGCTCGGCCTCTCGGCGACGGTCCTCACGGGCTCCTCCGACGACACCGAGCGGACGCGCGACCGGGGCGAGTTCACGCTCCGCTACCAGAACCGCTTCAGCCTCGCCGCGCCGACCGGCGGCGAGACGACGACCACCGGTACCTCGGACTACTCGGGGACGCGGATCGCTGTCGCGGGAGGGTACGAGACGGGGGCGCTGTCGGTCGACGCCGTCTGGCAGCCGGGCTACACGCTCTCGCGAGACTGGTCGCACAGTGACGGGACGGCCGGAACCGACGAGGTCCGGTTCGCGCCGGCGTTCACCGTCGGCGCGGCCGTGCGGCCGAGCGACCGCGTGACCCTCGCCGCCGACGTCGACCTCCGGGCGCTCGGGAGCGCCGAGGTCCTCTACGCCGACTCCACGGAAGCGGACCAGCCGTGGGTGAGCGGGAGCACGGTCCACCTCGGGGCCGAGTACCGAGCGCTGGACTGGCTGGCGCTGCGGGGCGGTTACCGCGAGCAGGCCCAGGCCTTCGCGCCCGCCGGCGCCGCGCTCCTCGACGAGCCCGCCCGCGCCGACGTGTTCGGGGCCGGCCTTGGGCTCTCGTTCGGGCCCCTCGCGCTCGACGTGACCTACGAGCTCTCCAGCCTTCGCTACGAGGACCTCTGGCTCTCGAACGGCAACGACAACTCGCTCACGACCCATGCCGTCCTGTTCGAGGCGGCCTACGCCCTCCCCTTCGCCCGCTAAATGCGCCGTCTCGTCCTCTTGGCCTCAGCGGCCCTCGCGGTCACCGCGCACGCGCAGGCCGACCGCTACGTCACGACGGCCGCCGAGCTCGGCGCGGCGGTCCGGGCCGCCCAGCCCGGCGACACCATCACGATGGCGAACGGGACGTGGACCGACACGCCCATCAACTTCGACGCCGACGGGGTACCGGGCGACTCGATCACGCTCCGGGCCGAGACGCCGGGCGGGGTGGTCCTCACCGGGTCCTCCAACCTGTCGATCGGCGGGGACTACCTCAAGGTGGACGGCCTCCGCTTCGAGGGCGGCGCGCTGCCCGACGGGACGCCCGTGATCCAGTTCCGGCGCTCCTCCAGCGACCTCGCCAACCACAGCCGGCTCACCAACTGCACGATCGTCGACTACAACCCGGCGAACGTGCGGACGGAGTACAAGTGGGTCTCGGTCTACGGCCGGTTCAACCGCGTCGACCACTGCGCCTTCACGGGCAAGACGAACGAGGGCGCGCTCCTGGTGGTGTGGCTCCGCGACCCGCCCAACGACGCCCCGCCGGCGCACCGGATCGATCACAACCACTTCGGGCCGCGCCCGGAGTTCGGTGACAACGGGGCCGAGACGATCCGGATCGGGACGAGCAGCCGGTCGATGCAGGACGCGAACGTGGTCGTCGAGCGGAACCTGTTCACGGAGACGAACGGCGAGATCGAGGTGATCTCGAACAAGTCGGGCGGGAACGTTTTCCGGAGCAACACCTTCCGGCGCGTCCGTGCCACGCTCACGCTCCGTCACGGCAACCGAGCCACGGTCGAGGGCAACTTCTTCCTCGGCGAGGGGGTGTCCGGGACGGGCGGCGTCCGGATCATCGGCGAGGACCACCGCGTGGTGAACAACTACTTCATGGGGCTACGGGGGACCGGCTACTCGGCCGCGCTCTCGATGGTGCAGGGCGTCCCGAACTCGCCGCTCAACCGCTACTTCCAGGTCAAGCGCCCCGTCGTGGCCCACAACACGTTCGTCGACACGGACCGGACGTTCGTGATCGGCGTCGGCAACAGCAGCGACCAGTCGCTCCCGCCCGAGGACATCACCGTCGTCGACAACGCGGTCCAGACGCGGCTGAGCGCGCCGATCCTCGAGGTCGACCTCGAGCCTGTCGGGACGTCGAACTGGTCGGGCAACGTGTTTTTCGGACGCCCGGACGACTTCCCCGAGGGGGTGACCTTCGTCGACCCCGAACTCGAGGAGGGCGACGGCGGCCTCTTCCGGCCGTCGGCCACGAGCCCGCTCCTCGACGCCGCCGTGGCCGCCTTCGCGCCCGACGCCGACATGGACGGCCAGGCCCGAGCGGTGCCCGACGTCGGCGCCGACGAGGTTTCGGCCGACCCCCGGACGCGCGGCCCGCTCTCGGCGGCGGACGTGGGGCCGAGCTACCCCGTCCAGACCGCCACCGAGGAGCGTCCGGAGCGCCCCGAGTCGCGGCTCGCGCCCAACTTCCCCAACCCGTTCGACAGCACGACCGTCCTCGCGTTTACGCTGGACCGGCCTGGCCCTGCGCGGGTCCGTCTGTTCGACATCGCCGGACGGGAGGTTCAGCGCGTGCTCGATGGGACGTTCCCCGCGGGGATGACGGAGTTCATCCTCGACGGTACCGCGCTCCCGACCGGGACTTACCTCGTCGTGCTCGAAGCCGAGGGGCGGCTGGACTACCGCCTCGTGACCCTGGCCCGGTGATTCGAGCGGTCCTGTTCGTCGCGTTGGCGCTCGTGGTGGGCGCCCCCGCCGTCGCACAGGACGTGGAGTGGACGCCGGCGGCCCTCGCCTCGGGCGTCCTCCCGGACTACTCGTTCGCGGGCTACCGGTGGGGCGAGGAGCCGGTCCCGACGCCCGGGGCTACCGTCGTCCGCGCGACCGACCACGGCGTCGTCCCGGACGACGGGCGCGACGACACGGCCGCCCTCCGCGCCGCCGTCGCCGAGGCGGGCAGGGTCGAGGGCTGGGCCGTGGTGGAGCTGCCCGCGGGCAAGGTCGAGCTCCGGAACCTCCTCTTCATCGAGCGCGACTCGCTCGTGCTGCGCGGGGCGGGGAGCGGGGACGGGGGGACCGTCCTGTCCATCCCCGTTCCCATGCGCGAGATGGACCAGCCGCCCGTGCTGGCCGACTTGGACGCCTACCTCGTCGCCAACGACAAGACGGTGCCGACGGGCGAGTTCTTTAGCCCATACTCTTGGACCGGCGGTGTGATCTGGACGCGGGCGCCCAAAGCGGCCCCCGTCCCCGAGCCACTGGCGGCCGTCGTCGGCGGGGTGCGGGGAGCGCACACGGTCACCGTCGACGACGCCTCGGCGATCCGTGCGGGCGACGTGCTCCGGTTCGCATGGGTCAACCGCGCGGGGCCAGACAGCCCGCTCCTCCAGCACCTCTACGGCATGGCGACGGGCCTGGACGGCGATCGCCTCTGGGAGTCCCCGGATGCGCCGCTCGTCACGCAGGAGGTGACCGTCGCGTCCGTCGACGGCGACGCCGTGACCGTCCGCGAGCCCCTCCTCCACGACCTCCGCCCCGAGTGGAGCGCCGTCCTCGCGCCCGAGCCCCGGTTGCGGGACGTCGGGATCGAAGGGATCCGGATCGTTTTCCCGGATGTCCCCTACCCTGGCCACCACCAGGAGGCCGGCTACAACGCGATCTACCTCACCGACCTCCGGCACGGCTGGGTCCGCGACGTGGCGTTCGTGAACGCCGACAGCGGGATCCTGAGCGACCGCGTCGCCAACGTGACCCTCGCCGGGATCACCGTCGAGGGCCGGGACGCCCACTACGGCGTCCACCTCGGCGACGTCGAGCGCGTCCTCCTCACCGACTTCGAGACGACGACGTGGGCGCACCACCCGGTCTCGTTCAACACGGGCGCGCGGCAGAGCGTGATCACCGGCGGCCGCGTGGTGAGCCCGCAACTCGACCGGCACCGCGGGGCCAACCACACGAACCTCTACGACGACCTCGACGCCGTCGAGCCCAGCGACGAGCTCCGCTTGTTCACGCACGGCGGCGCGGGCTACTGGGGACCGGCGCACGGCGTCGGCGTCACGTTCTGGAACGTCCGCCTGACGGTCGAGCGGCCCGAGGCCTTCGCCGCGCCCGTCCACCTCGGCGGCGTGCGGGACTCCAGCCGCGCGCACGTCGTCGGGCTCACGGCCAACGTGCCGGTCGAGATCGACTACCCCGGCGCCGTCGTCGAGGGGACGAACCGGCCGGGCCTCGGGGTCCGGTCCCTCTACGCCCACCAACTTCACCGGCGCCTCGCGCGCCGCTAGCCCATGTCGCCGGACGCCCTCTCGATGTTCTCGCTCGCTGGTACGACGGCCATGGTGACCGGCGCGAGCCGCGGGATCGGCCGGGCCCTCGCCGTCGCCCTCGCCGGGGCCGGCGCCGACGTCGTCTGCGCGAGCACGCGCCGGAGCGGGACCGACGAGACCGCCGAGGCGGTCCGCCAGGAGGGCCGGCGGGCCTGGCAGGTCGAGGCCGATCTCTCGTCGCCTGACGGCCCCGACCGCCTCGCCGACGCCGCGTTCGAGCTCGCGGGCGAGGTCGACGTCCTGGTCAACAACGCGGGCACGATCCGCCGCCACCCCGCCGAGTCGTTCCCGCTCGGCGACTGGGAGCACGTCGTGCAGACGAACCTCACGGCCGTGTTCCGGCTGTCGCAGCGGGTCGCCGAGCCGATGCTGGCGCGGGGCCGCGGCAAGATCCTCAACGTCGCGTCGCTGCTCAGCTTCCAGGGCGGCGTGACGGTCCCGGCCTACACCGCCTCCAAGCACGGCGTGGCCGGGCTCACGAAGGCGCTCGCCAACGAGTGGGCGCCGAGCGGCGTGACGGTCAACGCCATCGCGCCGGGCTACATCGCCACCGACAACACCCAGGCGCTCCAGGACGACGAGACCCGGAGCCGCCAGATCCTCGAGCGGATCCCCGCCGGCCGCTGGGGCGACCCGGCCGACCTCGGCGGGGCCGCCGTCTTCCTCGCCTCGCCCGCCTCCGACTACGTCAACGGCCACGTCCTCGTGGTCGACGGCGGCTGGATGGCCCGTTAACCCCTCCGATCCTCCGACCCATGTCCGACACCGACCGCCGCCTGACCGGCCGCGCCGTCCTCCCCCAGACCGGCGAGATCCGCGAGGTCGAGCTCTTCGACGCGAGCCCAGAGGCGGGCGCCCGCGTCGAGGTCTGCACCGCCGACAACTCGTCGCTCGACTTTCTCCGCTTCGCCCGCATCTCCCTCGATGGCGCCTCCCAGACCGTCACGCTCGCTGACGACGAGGAGGCCTGCTTCTTCGTCAACGACGGGACGGCCGAGCTCACCGTCGGCGGCGAGACGCACCGCGTCGAGAAAGACGGGATGCTCTACGTTGGGCTCGGCGAGACCGTCACGCTCTCCGGGACGGCGGACGTCAGCGAGTTCCGCGCGCCGCAGTGCTCGACGAAGTACCCGGCCCAGCGCGTCCAACTCGCCGACATCGAAGGGACGGACCTCGCCTTCCACACCGGCAACCCCGACAACAAGACGACGCGGACGGTCTACAAGCTGATCGACCAGAACGTCGACGCCTGCCGGCTCCTCTTCGGGGTGACGTACCTCGAGAAACCGGGGAGCGTCGGCAGCTACCCGCCCCACTTCCACGGTCCCGACGGTCCGGGCGGGCTCGGCGACGACGCCAAGGAGGAGATCTACGTTTTTCGCGTGTCGTCGCGGGTCCCCGAGGAGCGGGCGTTCGTGCTCCAGAACGTGTCGCGACCGGGCGAGGACGTCAACACCTACGTCCATGTCTTCGACGACCAGGCCATCAACGTGACGCCGTCGTTCCACGACACGATCGCGCCGCCGACCGTCGACTTCTCGTTCACGTGGTGCCTGGCGTCTGTCAAGGAAGGGGCGCGCGACTGGGCGGCCATCCTCAAGCGGCCGGGCTACGAGGACGAGTCGTAGCGTCGTCGTCCGCCTCGGCGCGGCCACGGAGGCCCCGAGGCGGGGGACGACCGGGCCCTCGGGCCCGTCTACGCCGCGGGTGCGCAGCCGTCGCGCCCGCGTGGATCGGCTCAGGCGTCGCGGAGCATCCGCGCGAACGCGTCCGGGAGCGGGCTCGCCTCGACGGCCTGCGCGGCCCGCTCCACGTCGTAGGCCACCCGGACGAACTCGACGGCGCAGTAGCCCGGGTCCGACGTCGGCCGCTCGGGGTCGAGCGTGAGGAGTACGTAGCCCGCCCGCGGGTCGCCGTCCTTTGGCTTGCCGACCGAGCCCGTGTTGACGGCGTGGCGGTAGACGGTCTCGCCGTCCGCCTCGACCTCGAGCACCTTGTGGTAGGGCTTGTGCGTGTGGCCGAACAGCATCACGTCGGCGCCGGCCGCTCCCATCATCCGGACGACGCTCCGGTCCGGGCGGTCCTCGAACAAGTACTCGTTGGTCCGGCGCGGGCTGCCGTGGACCATGAGCACCTCGACGGGCGCGGCGTCGGGCCGGCGGGGCGCGGCGAGCGTGAGGCGGAGGTGGCGCGGGAGGCCCCGGAGGTACCGCCGCGTCGCCTCGGTCACGACGCCGTTCGTGTAGGCGATCGACTCGTCGCCGCGCGCCCTCTCCTCGTCGGTGGGGTAGGCGCAGCCGCAGTCGTCGCTCGCCAGTCCGACGCCCTCGTCGTAGTTGCCGGCGATCGTCGGGATGCCGCGCTGGCGGACGGCCGCGACCACCTCGTTCGGCCACGTCGCGTAGCCGACGAGGTCGCCGAGGCAGTAGACGGCGTCGACCTCGCCGCGGCCGAGCCGGATGTCGAGGTCGGCGAGGACGGCCTCGAGGGCCGGCAGGTTGGCGTGGACGTCGGAGAAGACGGCGAGCGTTGTCGGCATGGCGATGTCAGGAGGTGGGGAAAGAGAGGGACTGAATGACCTCGCGGGCTGTCACCCGCGCCGAGCGGCCGACGCCGACGAGCGTAGCCGAGGCGAACCCGGTCCACGACCCGTAACCGACGAGCCACAGCCGCGGCTCGGCCACCGACCGCGTGGCCTCGACGGTGACTCGGCCCGCGTCATCAATCACGCCGAGCGGGGCGAGGAACTCGAGTGCGGGGCGGAAGCCGGTGCACCAGATCACGACGTCGACGGACTCCTCGGTGCCGTCGGGCCAGACGACGCCCGCGGCGGTGAGCCGGGCGATGGGCGGGCGGAGGTCGTCGAGCCGGCCGGCCTCCTTGGCTGCGCGCACCGAGGGCACCTGCACGACGTCGCCGAGCCCGTACGGCCGACCGGGGTCCTCGCCGCTCTTCAGGGCGTGGTACCGCGCCGTCGCCGCGTCGAACAGGACGCGGCCGTCGACGTCGGCCGGGAGGAAGCGGGGCGTCGTTTCGACGGCCCACGACGCGTCCGCCACGGCGGAGACCTCGGCCAGGATCTGCGCGCCCGAGTTGCCGCCGCCGACGACGAGCACCCGCTGTCCCGCGAACGGCTCTGCCGAGCGGTACGCGCCCGAATGGATCTGGACGCCGCCGAACGCCTCGCGCCCCGGCACGTCGGGGACGACCGGGCGGGACGCCGTCCCCGTCGCGGCGACGACGGCGCGGGCCCGCACGTCGCCCCGGTCGGTCTCGACGCGGAGACGGTCGCCGTCGCGTCGGACCGCCGTTACGCGGACGGGCCGCCAGACGGGGAGCTCGTAGCGGGCCTCGTACGCGGCGAAGTAGCCGAGGACGTCGTCGCGGTGCGGGGCCTCGGCCGCCTCGGGATCGGCGTCGCCGAGGTGGCGGGGGAGGAGGTAGCCCGGCAGCGACGACCACTCGGCGGGCGAGAAGAGCCGGAGCGAGTCCCACGTCCCGCGCCACGCGCCGCCCGGGCCCGCCCGGTCGTCGAAGAAGGCGACCGTCGCGTCCGTTTTTCGGAGCTCGCGGGCGAGGTGGTAGCCGACGGCGAGCGCGGCCTGCCCCCCGCCGACCACGGCGACGTCGCGCTCGGCGAACGGGAGCCCTTCGCCGGGGGCGAGCGAGTGGGCGGGCGTCATCGGACGAGCGGACGGGTGAGCGGATGCGGCGCGCGGTCACCGTAGACGGCGCGGTAGGCGGGGACGGCCACGAGCGCCCCGAGCGTCGGGCCGACGAGGTAGACCCAGAGCGCCCCCAAGTCGCCCGACACGAGCGCGGGCCCGAGCGATCGAGCCGGGTTCATGGAGGCCCCCGAGACGGGCCCGCCCATCAGCGCCTCGAACGCGACGCTCCCCCCGATGGCGACCCCCGCCAGTAGCCCGACCTCCTTCGCCCCGACGGCGACGCCGAGGATGACGAACATCAGGAGGAACGTGAGGACGGCCTCGAGCCCGAGGCTCTGGAGCGCGGTCCCGGCCGGGACCGTCTGCCCGAGCGTCGCGGCCTCGGGGAAGAGCGCCCGCAAGAGCCCGGCCGCGACGAGCGCCCCACCGATCTGCGCGAGCGCGTACGGAACGACGCGCCCACCGGGGAACCGGCCCGACGCCCAGAAGGCGACGGTCACGGCCGGGTTGATGTGGGCGCCCGAGACCTCGCCGACGGCGTAGATCGCTGCCATCACGACGAGCCCGAACGTGAGCGCGACGCCGACGTGCCCGAGCGCGCCGGTCTGCGCCTCGACGACGACGGCCCCGCACCCGGCGAACACGAGGGCGAACGTGCCCAGCGCCTCGGCGAGCGCGGCCCGCCAGACGGCCGGGGAGGACGGGACCTCAACAGCAGTCGGCGCCATCGTCGTCGGGAGGAAGGGCGGCAAGGACGGGGTCGAGGAAAGCGCCCAGGCCGTCGGCGAGCGTGCGGAGGGCGTCCGCGTCGACGCAGTAGCACGACCGCGGGCCATCGACCTCGCCGCGGACGAGACCGGCCGCCTTCAGGGCCTTGAGGTGCTGCGAGACGGTTGCCTGCGCGAGCGGGAGCTCGCTCACGAGCTCGCCGCAGACGCACGTCCCGCGGGCCGCGAGCGTCTGGAGGATGGCGAGGCGCGCCGGGTGACCGAGCGCCTTCGCGGCGGCCGCGAGGCGGGCGAGGTCGGGGGGGAAGAGGTCGGTCTTGGCCTGCATGGGAGTCGATTATCGTATATGTACGATACGGATCGTCCGTGCGGTCGGCAACCGCGGTCCCGGCCCCGAGCCTCCCCGCCGCTGGCGACGGTCCCGAAGCGGCCGGCCCGGCACCCGAGGGGCCGGTCGCGCGTTCGCCTGCGCCCCGCGCCCCGTCCCGCCGCCGTGCCCGCCGTCAACGCCGCCCTCTTCCTGACGGGGCTCCTGCTCGTCTTCGGGATCGCGTCGAGCAAGCTTTCGGCTCGGCTCGGGATGCCGGTGCTCGTGCTGTTCCTCGGGGTCGGGATGCTGGCCGGGTCGGAGGGCGTCGGCGGCGTGGCCTTCGAGGACTACGGGCTCGCGAACGCGCTCGGGAGCGTGGCCCTCGCGTTCATCCTGTTCGACGGTGGGCTCCGGACGTCGACGAGCGCGCTCCGGAGCGCGTGGCGGCCGGCGCTCTCGCTCGCCACCGTCGGCGTGTTCGTGACGGCGGCCGTGACCGGGCTCGCGGCCGCCTGGATCCTCGGGCTGCCCGTCCTCCACGGGCTCCTGCTGGGGGCCATCGTCGGGTCGACCGACGCCGCGGCAGTGTTCTCGGTCCTGCGCTCGAGCGGGCTCGCCCTCCCGGAGCGACTCGGGGCGACGCTCGAAGTCGAGAGCGGGTCGAACGACCCGATGGCCATCTTCCTCACGCTCGGGCTCGTCGGCGTCCTCGCCGGGACCGGCGCCGACGCCGGGTCGCTGGCGCTCCTGTTCGGGCTCCAGTTCGGGGTCGGCGGGGCCGTCGGCGTGGGCGTGGGGCTGGCGGCGGCGTGGGCCGTCGGCCGGGCGAACCTCGACGCGCCCGGGCTCTACCCCGTGCTCGTGACCGCGTTCGGGCTCCTCGCGTTCGGGCTCGCGGCGGTCATGGGCGGGAGCGGGTTCCTGGCCGTCTACCTCGCCGGGATCGTGCTCGGCAACAGCGCCCTCGTCTTCCGGCGAGGCATCTTCATGTTCCACGACGCGGTCGCCTGGCTGGCCCAGATCGCCCTGTTCGTGCTCCTCGGGCTCTTGAGCTTCCCGAGCCGGCTGCTCGCGGTCGCCGGCCCCGCTCTCGCCGTAGCCGCCGTGTTGATCCTCGTCGCCCGTCCGCTCGGCGTGGCGCTGTCGCTGGCGCCGTTCCGGTTCACGGCGCGCGAGGGGGCGTTCGTGTCGTGGGTCGGGCTGAAGGGGGCCGTCCCGATCACGCTCGCGACGTTCCCGCTCCTGGCGGGCGTCGAGGGTGCCGAGGCCCTGTTCGACGTCGTGTTCTTCGTGGTCTTGGTGTCGGCGGTGAGCCAGGGCTGGTCGCTCCCGCTCGCGGCGCGGTGGCTGCGGATCGGCCGCCCGGCCGACCCGGCGCCGCCCGTCACCGTCGACCTCCACGCGCTCCGCCACGTCGACGGCGACGTCGTCGACTACACCGTCGCGCCGTCGGCCCGGGTGGCGGGGCAGCTCCTCCGCGACCTCGCGTTCCCGGACGGCGTGGCCGTCACGCTCGTCGTCCGTGACGGGGCCGTGGTCGTGCCGCGGGGCGGGACGGCCCTCCGGCCCGGCGACCACGTGTTCGTCGCGATGCGGACCCGGCTGAAGCCGCTCGTCGACCGCCTCTTCGACCCCGAGGCGCGGACGCCACCGCTCGCCGACGGCCTCGCGCTCGCGTTCCCGGCCGCGAGCACGCTCGGCCAGCTCCACCGCTTTTTCGGGCTCCCCGGCCCGACGTGGTCGGCGGACCCGGTCGGCGGACTCGTCGCCGACGGCGGCCCGTCCCGCCTCGGCCCGTTCCTCGTCGAGCCGTCGGACGACCCCGAGTTCGTCCGCCTCACGCACGCCCCTGAGCCAGAGGTCCCGGAGGGCGCGTCCGAGGAGGGGAGGCCGGAGGCCGGTCCCCCCGAGCCCGCGGTGGCCCCGCAGGGCGCGTGAGCGGGACCCGTCCCGTTAGCACCGACGGGCAGCTCGAACCGGCACCCGACGCCGAGCGCGGGCAGGGGACGCCGGGCCGGTCAGTAGACCAGCCGCTGGGGCAGGTTCTGCTCCACGACGATCTCGCCCGAGCGCTCGACGGTGTTGTCGGCGTGGGTGTTGTTCTTGGCACCCCACAGGACGGCCACCCGCTCGACCTCGTTGTCGCGGAACGTGTTGCCCGAGAGGTCGACGTTGATGATCCCGTACGTCCCGAGGAGGACGTCGTCGGCGTCGTCGGCCCCGCTCCCCGTGACCGTCGTGCCGCGGACGACGAGCGTCCCGCCGACCGTCGACTCGTCGTACCCGCCGCGGTAGTAGTCGATGACGTTCGAGCCGACGGTCTCGAACCGGCTGTCGAGGACGACCACCCGCTCGGCGTTGTAGTCGCCCCGGTCGTCGTCCTCGGCCGCCAGCTCCAGCCCGTTCGCGACGTCCCGGACCCGGACGCGCTCGAGGCGGACGAGGTCGGCGAACGAATGCTTGTAGGCCCGGAGCACGGCGTCGAATCCGGAAATCTCCGCGTCCTCGACCTCGAGGGTGTACAGGCTCGACATCCCGCTCCGCAACGGCGCGAACGCAAGCGTCTCAGCGCCGCCGTGCAGGACGACGTTCGCGAGTCGGAGGTGACCGCCCGGGTTCATCTCGAACGCGGGCGTGCCGGCTCCGCCAGCGTAGCGGATCACGGGCCGGTCGCCGGGGTCGGCGGCGCGGACGGTGACCTCCTGGTCGATGGCGAGGGGCGTCACGATCTCGTAGGCGCCCCCTGCGAGTTCGATCACGTCGCCCTCGCCCGCCTCCGCGACGGCGCGGGCCAACTCGTCCGGCGTGCGCACCGCGTGGGTCTGGCCGGGTCCGTCCGCCTCGGCGCCGGGGCGGAACCAGGCGGGGCCGTAGCGGGACGGGTCGAACAGGTCGACGGCCTCGGGCGCCGTCCCGTTCGTCGCGCCGACCGCGTTCTGCTCGCCGCGCGGCTGGCCGAAGAGGTCGCGGTCGATCTGGTCGAACTCGAACCCGTGGTGCACGGGCACCGCGGCGACCCCGTCCATGGCGACCCAGACGTCGTCGACCACCTCGGTCATCGTCAGGTCCCGCTCCACGAGCCCCTCGACGCCCTCGAACGGGACACCCTGGTTGTCGATCACGTTGCTCCGAAACTCGATCCCGTCGATCGAGTCGACGCGCAGGATCGGGGTGCCGTCACCCTCCGAGTTGTAGAGGACGTTGTTGGCGAAGAGCGTCCGGACGGGCGGCTGGTCCCGGATCTCCGACGGCGGCAGAACCTCGGCTTGGTCCACGTTCGAGCCGACGCCGATCTGCCACGGGGACTCCGTGTCGACCCACGTGTTGTGGGCGACCGTCACGTCGGTGACCTGGAAGTACCGGTTGATCGAGGACCGGTAGATCCCGTTCATCAGCGCGAGCGGCGCCCGGAATTCCTCCCCCCGCAGACCGAAAAAGTAGTTGTTCGTGACCCGGTGCCCGGTGCCGATCAGGCGGACGCCGCCGAAGTACGGGTTCGCGCCGTCGCCGATGAACACGTTGCCGTCGACGGTGACGTAGGCCCCGTGCCGGGTGACGAGCGAGCCCTCGCTGTGGTAGAAGACGTTGCCCCGGAACTCGTTGAAGTTGGACTTGCTCGAGATCACCTCGACCTCGCCGTCGCACCGGTCGAACAGGTTGTCCTCGACGAGCGTGTGGCTCGGGGACATCGACGTGCTGCTGTCGCCGATCTGCAAGGTCTCGGCGCTCGGCCCGCCCTTGGGCGGCCGCGGCCCGAAGTGGTTGTTCGTAATCCGGTGGTAGTTGAACGCGCTCGGGGTCCCCTCGAGGTCGACCCGGATGGTCGGGCCGCGGTTCGACTTGCCGGCGAGGTAGCAGCGGTCGAGCTGGTTGTGGCGGCCCCGGAACCGGACCCAGAGGTCGGTCTGGTCCCGCTGCGGCTGGTTGTACCCCTCGATCACACAGTTCGTCACCCGGCTGTGGTTCGCGAGCGAGTCGTCGCTGACGGCGAACTGGATGACGGCGTCGCCGGGCGCGGCCCCGTCGCGGAAGTGGAGCCCGTCGACGACGAGGTGCTCGCCGGCCAACCAGAGGTCCGACGCGCCCCGGACGACGACGCCCCCCGGCGTCTCGGCGCGGAGCGTGATCGGGGCTTCGGCCGTCCCCGTCCCGACGAGCCGGATGCGGACGTCGCTCCACTCACCGTCGGCCATGACGATCTCGGTCCCGGGCCCGGCGCCCGCGATGGCCGCGTCGAGCTCGGCCGCAGTGGCGACGCGGACGGTCGTCTGGGCGCCCGCGGCCGGCAGGAGAGCGGCCAGCGTGGCCAGGGCGGCGAGGAGCGGCAGGGATCGCGTCATGGGAGCGGAGCGGTGGCGAGCGCGGCGGCCCGTTCGAGTGACGAGGGGTGCGGAAGGGGCAAAGTACGCCAATCGGCTTGACTTGTATGACATGTTACAGGTAGAATACGCCCGAACCGGAAGCGCTCCCACTTCGACGGACGCGACCTGCCCCCGTCCTCGATGCCCGTGCTCCGCCTCCTTTCGCTCGCCGCGCTCCTCTTCGGCGGTACCGCCTGCGCACAGGGGACGGCCACGAGCGCGCCCGCCTCGGGCGTTGAGGCGGTGCACCCGAACGTCTTCGTCTCCGCCGACGAGATCGCGGCGATCCGCGCCGCCCGCGGGCAGTACGCCCTGCTCGACGCCACCATCGAGGCCGATGTCGTCATGATGGAGGCGGCGTTGGGGGAGCCGATCGAGACGCCACCGCCGGGCGAGGCCGGCGGCTACGCCCACGAGCGGCACAAGCAGAACTACCGCGAGATGATGGCGGCCGGGCTGCTCTACCAGATCACCGGAGAGCGCCGCTACGCCGACTTCGTCCGCGACATGCTGCTGCAGTACGCGGAGATGTACCCGGCCCTCGGCCCCCACCCGATGAGCGAGCGCCAGGTGCCGGGCAAGCTGTTCCACCAGCTCCTCAACGAGAACGTCTGGCTCGTCCACACCATCGTCGGCTACGACAACGTCTACGACGCGCTGACCGAGGCGGAGCGGGCGACGATCGAAGCGAACGTGTTCCGGCCCATGCTCGAGTGGTTCACGGGCGAGGGCGCGTTCTCGCTCGACCGGATCCACAACCACGGGACGTGGGCGGCCGCCAGCGTGGGGATGGCCGGCTACGTCCTCGGCGACCGCGACCTCGTGGAGCAGGCGCTCTACGGGACCGACAAGTCCGGCGAGGCGGGCTTCCTCCGCCAACTCGACGAGCTGTTCTCGCCCGACGGCTACTACATGGAGGGGCCGTACTACGCCCGCTACGCCATCTGGCCGTTCTTCTACTTCGCCGAGGCGATCGCGCGGAACGAGCCCGCGCTCGACATCTACGCCTACCGCGACGGGATCCTCGAGAAGGCGCTCTACGCGACGGTCCAGACGGCCTGGCCCGACGGGACGCTTCCGGCGCTCAACGACGGCAGCCTGTACATGTCCGTGGCCGCGCCGGGCGTCGTGCTCGGGACCGACCTCGTCTACGACCGCTACGGCAACGACCCGACGCTCCTGGGCGTGGCCCGCTTCCAAGGCCAGGTGATCCTCAACGGCTCCGGGCTGGCGGTCGCCCGGGCCTACGCCGCCGCCGAGACGATCCCCGAGATGACGTGGGAGAGCGTCGAGTTCCGCGACGGCGCCGACGGCGAAGGCGGCGGCCTCGGCATCCTCCGCGCCGGGACGGGCGAGGGCCAGACGGTCGCGCTCATGAAGTACGGCGTCCACGGCCTCGGCCACGGCCACTTCGACAAGCTGGGGCTCATCCTCTGGGACCAGGGCCGCGACGTCCTCGACGACTACGGCTTCGCCCGCTTCGTCAACGTCGAGCCGAAGTACGGCGGGCGCTACCTCCCGGAGAACGACACGTGGGCCAAGCAGACGCTCGCCCACAACACGGTCGTGGTCGACGGCCGGAGCCAGAACGACGGCGACCGGCGCGAGGCGGACGCCATGCACGCCGATCGCCACTTTTTCGACGGCGACGCGAGCGATGGCGTCCAGGCCGTGAGCGCGTATGCGCGCGGCTACTACCCCGGCGTCGACATGCAGCGGACCGTGCTCCTCGTCGAGGACGACGCCTTCGACCACCCGATCCTGATCGACCTCTTCCGCCTCGCCGCCGACGCCGAGCACCAGTACGACTACCCGCTCCACTACGACGGCGTCCCGATCACGGCCAGCTTCGACCTCGCGGGCCACGCCGACGCGCTCCGACCGCTCGGCGACGACGCCGGCTACCAGCACGTCTGGGAGACCGGCCGCGCGAGCGCGACCGGCGACGTCCAGTTTACCTGGCTCGACGGCAACCGCTACTACTCGGTGACGACGGCCGGGACGGCGCCGACCGAGATCTTGATGGGCCGGACGGGCGCGAACGACCCCGACTTCAACCTGACGAGCGAGCCGCTCCTCGTCTTGCGCCGCCGGGCCGCCGACCACCTGTTCGCGAGCGTGATCGAGCCCCACGGCTACTACAGCGGGGCGACCGAGAGCTCGGTCCAGGCCCGCCCCCGCGTCGCCGCCGTCCGCGTGCTCGGCTCCGACGACGCCGCGAGCGTGGTCGAGATCGAGGACCACGCTGGCGCGCGGTGGCACGTCTTCGTCAACAACGGCGCGCCCTCCGACGGCCCGCATACGGCCACGGTCGGCGGGCAGGCCGTCACCTGGACCGGCAACGTCGCCGTCCGCCCCGTCCCCTAGCTCCCCCCGTTCCCGACTGGCGGCCTTCCGCCGGCACCCATTCACCCCCTCGAACACGTGATCGACCTCTCTGGAAAGACCGCCCTCGTCACCGGTGGCGGCCGCGACATCGGCAAAGCCATCTGCCACCGCCTGGCCCAGGCCGGCGCCGCCGTCGCCATCAACTACCGCTCCAGCAAGGACGAGGCCGAGGCCGCCGCCAAGGAGATCACCGACGCCGGCGGCACCGCCGTCGCCGTCCAGGCCGACGTGACCCAGCCGGACCAGGTCGAGCGGCTCGTCGCCGAGACGTGCGACCAACTCGGCAGCAGCCTCGACATCCTGGTCAACAACGCCGGCGGGCTCCTCGAGCGCTGCCCGATCACGGAGATGAGCGAGGACCTCTGGGACCGGGTGATGGACGTCAACTTCAAGAGCGTCTTTCTCGTGACCAAGGCCGCCGCGGCCAAGATGAACGACGGCGGCGCGATCGTGAACCTCTCGTCGCTGGCGGCCCGCAACGGCGGCGGCGGCGGGGCCGTGGCCTACGCGGCCTCGAAGGGCGGCGTGCTCACGCTCACCCGCGGGCTCGCCAAGGAGCTCTCGGGCCGGAAGATCCGCTGCAACGCCGTCTCGCCGGGCCTCATCGCCACGACCTTCCACGACACGTTCACCCCCGACGAGGCCCGCCAGCGGACGGCCGCCACGACCGCCGCCGGCCGCGAGGGCGAGGCCGACGACGTGGCCCAGGCCGTCGTCTTCCTCGCCTCCGACGCGTCCTCCTACATCAACGGCGAGTCGCTCGAGATCAACGGCGGCCTCTACTTCACCTGATCCCATGGAGCCGATCATCCAGGGCTCCGGCCCGTTCATCAAGACCGACAACGTCGAGTGGGAGGTGCCCGACCCGGGCATCACCCGCCAGGTGCTGGGGTACGACGGCGAGCTCATGCTCGTTCGGGTCGTGTTCGAGCAGGGCGCTGTCGGGACGCCGCACCGGCACCCGCACCGCCAGGTGAGCTACGTCTGCAAGGGGGCCTTCGACGTGACCATCGACGGCAAGACGACGACGCTCCGCGAGGGCGACAGCTTCTTCGTCGAGCCCGACCTCCTCCACGGCGCCGTCTGCACCGAGGCCGGCGAGCTCCTCGACGTGTTCGCCCCCGCCCGCGAGACGTTCGTCCCCGAGGGCGGCTGAGCTTCCTGCCTCGTCCGCCTCGGTGCGCCGGTCAGCGCACCGAGGCGAGCCGTCCCACCACCCCCTCCGTCCGTCATGCGCTCCGCGCTCCTCGCGTTTCTGTTCTCGCTGGCGACCGCCGTCAACGCGCAGGGCCAGTACGAGACGTACACCGGCTGGGCCGTCCCCACCGATCCGGTCCTGCCCGTCGAGGAGAGCCACCCCCAGCTGTGGTTCGGGACCGACGACCTCGACGCGCTCCGCGCGAAGTGGCACGACCCGACCTACGCCGACGTCCGCGGGCGTGTCCAGGCGGACATCAACCGGTACCGGAGTCGGAGCCCCGAGGCGACCGACCCCGGCGACCGCTCCCAGATGGCGAAGGCACTCGCGTTCGCCTGGATCGTGGACGACGACATCGTGGCGCGCGTCAAGGGCTACCAGGCCCTCCTCCTCGCCTACGAAAACGTCCCGCGAGAGGCGACATCGGACGCCTTCAGCGGCGAGTACGACGAGATCTACCGCGCGACGTGGCTCCAGAACTTCTGCGCCGCCTACGACTGGCTCCACGGCGTGCTCTCGCCCGAGGACGACGCGACGATCCGCGCCGCGCTCGCCGAAGAGACGGCGCTCCTCGCCGACAACATGGTGAGCGGCGTCCGCTACGCGCCCCGCCCCCACAACCACCGCTCGAAGCCGGCCTACGCCGTCGGCACGGCGGCCCTCACGCTGTCGGACCACCCCGACGCGGCCGAGTGGCTGACCCTCGCGCTCAAGCAGCTCAACACGACGACGCGGTACCAGTTCTCGGCGGACGGCGTCTACCGGGAGGGCTCCCACTACTGGCTCTACAACTTCGTCAACGGGATCCCCTTCCTGTGGCAGTACCGCGAGGCGGGCCAGGACCTGTTTCCGGCCTATCAGCCCACGTTCGAGTGGCCCGTCCAGGTCCGCACCGGGCGCGGGTGGATGCCGGCCCTCGAGGACGGCTTCCCCAAGCCGGCCCCCACGCACATGGTCGCGGCGGCCTACGCCGACGCTCCGACCGCGCTCCACTCGGCGGCCCCGCTCGGCGAGATCCTCCAGTGGAACTGGGCCACGACGGAGTTCTTTACCGACAACTACACCGGGGCAACCAACGACGTGGTCTGGAGCGTCGACGAGTTCCTGACGATGGACCTCTCGATCCCGGCGACGGCCCCAGACGCCTCGCCGACGCAGCGACTCGAGAGCGGGCAGGTCGTCTTCCGAAGCGACTGGGACGCGGGCGACCCGGGGACGCGGCGGCTCCTGTTCCACGGCGTCGCCAGCGCCGACAACCACGACCACCCCGACCTCCTCTCGTACACGCTCGACGCCGAGAACACGCCGCTCGCCGTCGACGCCGGTTACGGCCCGGACGGGTTCTCCGACGACCGCCGCGACTGGTACCTCTCGGCCCAGGCCCACAACGTCGTCACGGTCAACGGCTTCCCCGTCCGCGACGTCAGCACGGGGCAGAACGAGGGGCCGGAGCAGACGGCGTTCCTCGACGGGGCCGCCTTCGACGTGGCCGAGATGTGGGCGCCGAACAACGGCGTGCGGGGGGGGGCGACCGTCCGCCGCGGCATCGCGTTCCTGGACGACGAACGGTTCGCCGTCTACGACCACGTCGAGGCAGGCGAGGCAGCGAGCCTCCAGGTCCACGTCCACGGCCGGGGCGTGCCCGCCCGGGATGGCCAGACGTTTACGTGGACGGCCCCGGCCGACGCGGTGGGGGAGGGGGGGCGCCTCCACGCCTCGTTCGTCGCCGACGGCCCGCTCCTGTTCGACGCGACCGACGGATGGACGAGCTTCTACTTCGACCGCGAGGAGGCCCAGCAGAGCGTCGTCGCGCGCCGGAACGCCGACGCCGCCACGGTCCTCCACACGCTCTCGGCCACGCCCGCCTCGGGCGCCGCGCCGGCCGTGACGGACCGGACGGACGGCGACCTCGTGAGCGCCGAGCTGGCGACCGGCACGGGCGCGTGGCACCTCGCGACGCAGCGCGACCCGGCGCTCCGCACCGCCGACCGCGTGACCACCGACGCCCCGTTCGCCGCCGTCGGCCGCGACGGCGACGCCGTGACGCGGTGGGGCACGGTCCGTGCCACCGACCTCCGGTGGGACGGCACCCCGCTCGTCGAGGCGAGCCGACCGCTCACCCTCTCCGCCGACCTTCGCGACCCGAGCCGCCAGATGCTGGCGGTCGCCCCCTTCGAGGGCGAGGCGACGGTCACGCTCCAACTCCTCCCCGCCACCGCGATCGCCGAGTCGGTCACGCTCGACGGCGCCGCCCTCGACGTCGAAACGCTGGGCGACGGGCGCGTCCGGTTCACGCTGCCCGAGGCCGGCACGGTCGTCGTCGACACGGACCTGGAGGTCTCGGACGAGGCGTCACCCGAGACCGGGGGGCTCCGCCTCGGCGCCGCGCCGAACCCGTCCGCCGGCGCCGTCCGGCTCTCGCTCGACCTCCCCGCCGCCGGGCCCGTTCACGTGGCCGTCTACGACGTGCTCGGCCGCCGCCTCGCCACGCTCGCCGACGGCCCGCTCGCCGCGGGCCGCCACGCGCTCGTCTGGGACGGCCGCGCCGCGTCCGGCCCTGTCGCGCCCGGCCTCTACGTCGCCGTCGCCGAGGCGGGCGATCTCCGGTCGGTCACCCGCCTCGTCCGCCTCTGATGCGCCGTCGACTCTCGTTTGCGGTTCTCGCGCTCCTCCTCGCGCCGCTCCTCCTCGCCGGGTGCGGTGACGAGGGCGACGTGACCGTCCTCCGCGTCGCGAACTCGCTCGATGCCGAGTCGCCGGTCCAGAAGGGGCTCCTCCGGTTCGACGAGCGGCTCCGGGAGCTCTCGGGCGGGACGATGCGGATGGAGATCTACCCGAGCGGCCAGCTCGGCACGGAGCGGGCGACGATCGAGCTCCTCCAGCTCGGGACGCTCGACATGACGAAGGTGTCGTCGGGCGTGATGGAGAGCTTCGTGCCCGAGATGGGCGTGTTCAGCATCCCCTACCTGTTCCGGGACCGGGACCACCTGTGGCAGACGCTGGGTGGCGAGATCGGCGAGGAGATCCTCACGACGGCCGAGCCCTACCGGATGCTCGGCGTGGCCTACTACGACGCCGGTTTCCGGAGCTTCTACGTCAACGGCCGCGAGGTCCGCGAGCCCGACGACCTCGCCGGCCTCAAGATCCGCGTCATCCCGAGCCCGCTCTTTATCCAGACCATCAACCTGCTCGGCGGCAACGCGACGCCGCTCGCGTTCTCGGAGGTCTACGGCGCGCTCCAGCAGGGGATCGTCGACGGCGCCGAGAACAGCCCGATGAGCCTCTACGGCATGGGCCACTACCAGCAGGTGACGCACTACGTCCTCGACGAGCACTCGGCCCCGCCCGACATCCTGCTCATCTCGACCCACCGCTGGAACAAGATGAGCGCGCAGCAGCGGGCGTGGTTCCGCCAGGCCGCCGCCGAGTCCGTCGCGCTCCAGCGCGAGCTGTGGCTGGAGGAGGAGGGCGCCGCGCTCGACTCGGTCCGCGCGGCGGGCGTCGAGGTGGTCGAGGTGGACAAGGGCCCGTTCCGCGAGGCGGTCGCCCCGATCTACGCCGAGCTGGCGGGGACGCCTGTCGGCGCCCTCGCCGACCGGATCCGCGCGCTCCCCGAGGCGGGCGCCCCCGCCGACACGACCGACGCCCCATGACCGACGCCCCCGCGCGCAGCTTCACCTCGGCCCTCGACCGCCTGCTCGGGGCCGCCCTCATCGCGCTGACCGTCGTGATGGTCGTGACCGTGACGTGGCAGGTCGCGACGCGCTACCTCCTCAACAGCCCGAGCTCGTACACGGAGGAGCTCGCGACGTACCTCCTCCTGTGGATCTCGCTCCTGGGGGCGGCCTACGCGCTCCGCCAGCGGGCGCACCTCGGCATCGACGTGGTGACGGCGCGGCTGGGGCTGGAGGGGCGCCGCCGGGCCCGCGTGGCGAGCTACGCCGTGATCGCCGCGTTCGCGCTCGTCGTGTTCGTCGTGGGCGGGGGGATCCTGGTGTCGGTCACGTTCGAGCTGGGCCAGCGGTCGGCCGCCTTCCAGGTGCCGGTCGGGTACGTCTACCTCGTGCTCCCGCTCTCGGGCCTGCTGATGGCGTACTACGCGGTGGTGGGGGCGGTCGAGACGCTCCGTCGCACGGCCCCGCCCGACGACGCCTCGGGCGCCTCGGAGCCGCCCGAGACCGTCCGCTTCGTCGACTAAGCCCACCGCCCGCATGGCCCTCGCCGTCACCGTCCTCCTCCTCGTCTTCCTGGTACTCCTCGCGCTCGACGTCCCGGTCGCGTTCTGCATCGGGGCGGCCACGCTCGCGTCGCTCCTGACCGTCGCCGACCCCGGCCCGGCCGTGAGCACGGTCGCGCAGCAGCTCGCCGGCGGGCTCAACAGCTTCACGCTGCTGGCGATCCCGTTCTTCATCCTGGCCGGCAACCTGATGGCCCACGGCGGCATCGCCCAGCGGCTCATCGCGTTCGCGCGGTCGCTCGTGGGGGCGCTGCCCGGCGGGCTCGCGTTCGTCAACATCATCTCGTCGATGCTGTTCGGGGCGATCTCGGGCTCGGCGATCGCGGCGGCGGCCGCCATCGGCGGCGTGATGCACCCAAAGATGACCGAGGCCGGCTACGACGAGGGGTTCAGCGCGGCCGTCAACGTGTCGGCCGCGACGACCGGGCTCATCATCCCGCCCTCGAACGTGCTCATCGTGTACTCGCTCGCCTCGGGCGGGGTGAGCGTGGCGGCCCTGTTCGTGGCCGGTTACGTCCCGGGCCTCCTGCTCGGGGGCGCGCTCATGCTCGTGGCCGGCATCGTCGCCAAGCGGAACGGCTACGGGACCGACGAGCGCGTCCCGCTGGCGGAGGTCGGCCGGCGCTTTGTCGACGCGCTCCCCAGCCTCGGGCTGATCGTCGTCGTGATCGGGGGGATCGTGGCCGGGATCTTCACCGCGACCGAGGCCGCGGCGATCGCCGTGATCTACGCGCTCGTGCTCTCGGTCGGGGTCTACCGGGCCGTCTCAGTGCGCGACCTCGGCGACGTCATCCTCCGCGCGGTCGTGACGACGTCGGTCGTGATGCTCCTCGTGGCCACGTCGATGGCCCTCTCGTGGGTCCTCTCGTTCGACCGGATCCCGCAGGGCGTGGCCGAGGGGCTCGTCGGGCTGTCCGAGAACCCCATCGTGCTCCTGCTGCTCATCAACCTCGTGCTGCTGGCGGTCGGGACGTTTATGGACATGACGCCGGCCATCCTCATCTTCACGCCCATCTTCCTACCCGTGGCCGTCGGGCTCGGCATCGACCCGCTCCACTTCGGGATCATCATGGTGCTGAACCTGTGCATCGGGCTATGCACCCCGCCGGTCGGGACGGTCCTGTTCGCGGGGTGCGGGGTGGCCGGCGTCCCGGTCTCGCGGATCGTCCGGCCGCTCCTCCCGCTCTACGTCGCGATGTTGGTCGCGCTCGCCGTCGTGGTCCTCGTCCCGGAGCTGACCCTCGCTCTTCCCCGAGCGTTCGGGCTCTAGAACGGCTGGGGGTGTATGTTGTCTGACACCTTCGCCGTCAGGACATGTCTGGGACACGATTCAAGTCAGTAGGGAAGCCGGAACTGCTGAGCCAGACCGTCGAGACCGCCATCGAGGAGGCGATCCGGTCGGGCGATCTCGCGGAGGGCGAGAAGCTGCCGTCGGAGATGGAGCTGTGCTCGCAGTTCGGTGTGAGCCGGACGGCCATGCGTGAGGCGCTCCGGATGCTCTCGGCGCGGGGCCTCCTCCGCATCGAGAAGGGGCGGGGGACGTTCGTCCGCCGGCTCTCGGCCGACTCAGTGGTCACGCCGATGGAGCTCTACCTCCACATGCACAGCGGGACCGACCACGCGCTCCACGTCGTCGGGGCCCGCCAGCTGATCGAGCCGCCCATCGCGGCGGCCGCCGCCCTCCACCACACGGAGGAGGACGCGGAGAAGCTCCGCGCGAACATGGCCGAGCTCGCCGGCGCGACGGACGACCGCGAGGCCCTCACCCGCCTCGACATGGCGTTCCACCTCCTGATCGCGGAGGCGGCACACAACCCCGTGCTCCCCTTGTTCGTCCGGCCGATCCAGATGCTCATGCCGGCGATCAAGGCGGACGTGTACGAGGTTGTCGGCGACGCCCACTCCGCCGCCGTCCACTGGCACACGAAGGTCCTCGACGCGATCCTCGGCCGGGACGCTGAGGCGGCAGAAACGGCAATGAAGCAACACCTCGAGATCGCCCGGGAGCACGTGGAGTCGGCGTTGGGGCGGCGCGTACAGGCCGCCTGAGAGCTCCCCCCGGGGTTCGCGCGGCCTCGTAGCCGCGAAGTTCCGGAAGCGCTTGCACGTGAAGTGACGGTGACCTATACTGGATTCAACCTGTATGACATGTTACATGCTACAGGTCGAGTCCTCTTCCACCCCCGCACTCACATGCGCCACTTCTACACCATCGTCGCCCTCGCCGGCCTCGCTCTCGGGGCGGGCGGCGCCTCTGCACAGATCACGGTCGCCAGTTCGGGCGACTGGAGCGACCCCACCACGTGGTCGACCGGCGCGGTCCCGACGGCCGGCGACGATGTGGTCATCGCCGACTCCACCGTCACCATCGACATCGCCGACGCCGAGGCTAACAACGTCACCGTCAGCGGCGAGGGCTGGCTCCGGACCGGCCGGGGCGTCCCGGGCACGGACGAGAAGGGCCTGACCGTCTACGGCGACCTCACCATCGACGGCCCCGACGCCGAGCTCCGCCCGCTCTCCAACGTGGACGAGAGCGACGTCGGCCTCGGCGAGATCTACCACCGCCTGACCGTCCACGGCGACATCGACAACTCCACGGGCGGCACGTTCGACATGCGCCGTGGCTCGACCTCGTCGACGCCCGCCGACGCCTCGTTCATCGACCTCATCTTCGACGGCAGCGAGGACGCCACGCTCCACCTGGGCGACTACGACAACGACGACAACCAGCTCTTCCGCGTCACGATCGCCAAGGACGACGGGGCGACAGTCACGATGCTCAACGACGCGACCGTCGACAACAACAGCCGGGCCACCTTCACGCTCGAGAGCGGCTACCTCGACACCGGGGACTTCCGGTTCACGCTCATCTCGAACAACAGCTCCGTCGTGGTCGGCGGCTCGCCGGCCTCGTACGTCCTCGGCGAGTTCGCGCGCGGGCTCCCGAAGGGGACCGCCGACAGCCAGACCAGCCGGGAGTTCCCGCTTGGCGACGAGACCGGGTACCGGCCCGCGACGGTCTACGTCACCGACCGCCCCTCTGACGACCAGTTCATGGGTGTCCGCCTTGTGAGCGAGGCGCCCGACGGCGCGCTGGAGGGCGGGCTCATGGAGCTCTCGCCGAACCGGTACTACGCCTTCGAGTGGTACTTCTTCGACTCGGCCGACCCGATCTCCCTCGACCGCGTCGAGGTCAGCTACGGCACCGGCGACGGCGTGCCGGAAGGGAGCGAGAGCTTCGTCGTGGCGAGCTCCACCGACGGGGGCGCGACGTGGACGAACGCGGGCGGCTTCGACGCGGACGGGACGACCCCGCACGTCACGACGCTGGCCGCGCCGCCGACGCCGATCGGCTCGGGCGAGCTGACGGGCTGGGACTTCGACTTCGAGGTCGTCGGGACGGACGTCGTCGGCGACGTGCACTACGCGGCGGTGGGGACGACCGACTCGTTCGGGACCGCCATCACCCGGGGCCCCGAGGCGGACGCCCTCCAGTTCGCGGCCTCCCCGAACCCGACCTCGGGCTTGGCGGCGCTCTCGTTCACGCTCGGGACCGCGGCCGACGTCGCCGTTGAGGTGTTCGACGTGCTCGGCCGCCG
Organism: Rubrivirga marina; assembly: GCF_002283365.1. NCBI lineage: Bacteria > Pseudomonadati > Rhodothermota > Rhodothermia > Rhodothermales > Rubricoccaceae > Rubrivirga > Rubrivirga marina. The sequence continues at coordinate 1,270,740 of NZ_MQWD01000001.1, forward strand.
CGTTGCGACGCTCGCCGACGGTCCCCGTCCGGCGGGCGCGCACGAGGTGGCGTGGGACGCCCGCGCCCTCGCGTCGGGGGTCTACCACGTGCGGCTCCGGGCCGGTGACGTCGTCGTCGCCCGGACCGTGACGCTCGCACGCTGACGTACCGATCGCGGCCAACGGCGCCCTTCCCCCGGTGTGTAGCAGGCCAGGGGAGGGGCGCCGTGCCGTTCGAGACCCATGTCTACCCACCCCGTCCGAACCCCCTCCGCTGGCACCCGCGCCGACGTCGTCCGCTGGATCGAGCGCGACCGGGCCGTCGCCGTCGTCCGCACGGACGCGCCCGAGAAGCTGGTCCGCATCGCCGACGCGCTCCGCGAGGGCGGCGTCGTCTGCGTCGAGGTCACGATGACCGTGCCGAACGCAATCGACGGCATCCGCGCGGTGTGCGACGCATTGGGCGACGGCGTCCTCGTCGGGGCCGGGTCCGTGACCGACGCCGAGACGGCCCGCGCCGCCGTCGAAGCCGGCGCCCGCTACGTCGTCAGTCCCGTGTTCAAGCGCGAGGTGATCGAGGCCGCGCACGCCCTCGACGCCGCCGCGATGCCCGGCTGCTTTACGCCGACCGAGATCCTCACGGCCCACGAGGCCGGCGCCGACGTGGCCAAGGTGTTCCCGGCCGGGAGCCTCGGGCCCGGCTTCATCCAGGGCGTCCTGGCCCCGATGCCCCACCTCAAGCTGATGCCGACCGGCGGCGTCTCGCTCGACAACGCGGCCCAGTGGCTCCGCGCGGGCGCCGTCGCCGTCGGCGCCGGCTCGGCCCTCGTCGACCCGGCCGCCATCGCCGCCGGCGACTGGGCCCAGCTCACGGCCAACGCCCGCCGCCTCCGCGCCGCCGTCGACGCTGCATAAGCCGCCGAGGCCTGCCTCTGCGCCCATCGACGCGGCCTGTTTTCCATGGGACCTAACCCTCGACCTCAATGGGACTCCCTTCGAATCCGCTCGCCCCCTTCCTAGCAGAGGGCACGTTCCTCCGTGCCAACGACCTTCCCGAGGCTGCCCGCGCCGTCCGTGAAGCGGCCGGGCTCTCCTCAGCCGAGGCCGGTCAAGAAGTGGGAGTCGAGCCTGTCGACGTGGAGAGGGCAGAGCGGCGGTCGTTCACGGGGGTGAGCCTCCGGAAGCGGCTGGTCGAATCTCTCGGCGGTTGCACCCTCGATGGCCCCTACTACCGAATCCGAGAGTCGATCTAACTCATCCCCCGCACACCCACCATGTCTACCGTCGTCACCTTCGGCGAGATCATGCTCCGGCTCTCGACGCCGGGGTTCACCCGCTTCGCCCAGGCCCAGAGCTTCGACGCCACGTTCGGCGGCGGCGAGGCCAACGTCGCCGTGTCGCTGGCCCACTTCGGCCACGACGCCCGGTTCGTCTGCAAGCTGCCAGCCCACGAGATCGGGCAGGCCGCCGTCAACCGGCTCCGCCAGTACGGCGTCGACACGCGGTTCGTGGTGCGGGGCGGCGAGCGCGTGGGGATCTACTTCCTCGAGACGGGCGCCAGCCAGCGTCCGTCGAAAGTGATCTACGACCGGGCCCACTCGGCCGTGAGCGAGATGGACCCCGACGAGGTCGACTGGGACGCCGCGTTCGCCACCGAGTCCGGCGGCGCCGACTGGTTCCACTGGACCGGGATCACGCCCGCGCTCGGGCCGAAGCCGAAGGCCGCCGTCGAGCGCGCCTGCCGCGCCGCGAAGGCCGCCGGGGCGACCGTCTCGTGCGACCTCAACTTCCGCTCGAAGCTGTGGACGACCGAGGAGGCCCAGGCGACGATGCGCCCGCTCATGGAGTTCGTCGACGTCTGCATCGCGAACGAGGAGGACGCCGACCGCTCGCTCGGCGTGACGACCGAGGGGTCGGGCGCCGAGGCCGCGGCCGCAGCCGAGCTCGACGAGGCCGGCTACGCCCGGCTGGCCGAGCGCCTCCGCGACGACTTCGGGTTCGACGCCGTCGCCATCACGCTCCGCGAGTCGCACTCGGCCAGCGACAACGGGTGGAGCGCGATGCTCCTCGGCGGGGCCGGCTCGGCTCGGCCCGTCGCCGAGGCGGTCCGGAGCCGGGTCTACGACGTCCGCCTCGTGGACCGCGTGGGGGGGGGCGACAGCTTCGCCGCCGGCCTCATCCACGGGCTCCTGACCAAGGACAGCGCGGAGGACGCGCTCGGCTTCGCCGTGGCCGCGAGCGCGCTGAAGCAGACAATCCCCGGCGACCTCAACCTGACCTCGGCCCGCGAGGTCGAGGCCCTGGCCCACGGCTCCGGCTCCGGCCGCGTCGAGCGATAAACGGCCGTTTCCTGGCCGGCGTAGCAGGTCGTCAGCGATCGGCCTCGCCGACGCCATCGCCCGTTCGAAAACCCGTCCAGGAATCTGCGTCTGGGTTTGCCCCGACCGGGGTGTCCGGACACCTCGGCCGGAGACGGAGGCCGCGTGAGAGCCCTCTGACACCACGGGTGGCGTAGGGCACGTCCGTCTATGGCCGCCGCCTCTCCTCCGCCGTGTCCGTCCCCCGCCGCCTCGTCGCCCTCGTCGACTGCTCCGCGTTCTACGTCTCGTGCGAGCGGGTCTTCAACCCGTCCTTGGAAGGCGTCTCCGTCGCCGTGCTCAGCAACAACGACGGGTGCGTCATCGCCCGGAGCCAGGAGGTGAAGGACGCCGGGGTCCGGATGGGCGAGCCGTTCTTCAATTGCCGCCGCGAGCTCCGGGAGATGGGCGCCCGGGTCTACAGCTCGAACTATACCCTGTACGGGGGCATGAGCCGGCGGGTCATGGACACGCTCCTCTCCGTCTCGCCCCAGTCGTCCCGTACTCGATCGACGAGGCGTTCGTCCACCTCCCCACCGGCGGCCGGACCGGCGACGCGTCGCGAGCACGCTGAGGCCACGGCCCGCGAGATCCGCCGACGCGTGCTCCGGTGGACCGGGATCCCCGTCCGTGTGAGCGTGGCCGAGACGAAGACGCTCGCGAAGGCGGCTTCGAAGTACGCCCGGACCCTTCTGAAAGCGAGGCGGCGAGAGGGGCCACGAGGGCGGCGCGGTGGGGGGAGAAAGAGCGGTTCACGGGGTTGCGCTTGTGGAGATCGAGGCCGGTGAAGGAGGCGGGCGTCATTGCGGCAGCGCCGAGTGGGATCGTCAGGATCTGATCCCAGTTGGAGCGATCCCGCCATTGTTTCTAGCCGGAAGTCAAGGGGTCGACGGCGGCTCCAGTCCACAAGTGGTCGGCTCGAGGAAGAGGGCGGCGGGGCCGCGGCGGATCCGCCCCGACAGACGGCGGCCCGGCTCCTGCAGTAGGAGCCAGGCCCCGAGTCGGTCCGCGAGCGAGGGCGCTAGCGGAGGACCGTGAACCGGGCCGAGGTCTCGCCGCCCTCCGTCCGGATCCGGACGAGGTAGGCGCCCGCGCCGAACGCCGCCGTGTCGAGGGCGATGGCCTGCCCGGCGCCCGCCGTCATCGCGCCGACCGCCTGCGAGAGCACGCGGCGGCCGAGCACGTCGAACACCTCGACGGTGACGTCGCCGGTCGCGGGGAGATCGAGCCGAACGAGGAGCGCACCGCGCGTTGGGTTCGGGACGGGTTGGACGGCGAGCGCCAAGTCCCCGGCGTCGCCAGCGAGGGGCGTCGCGGTGCCGCGGGTGAGCGTCACCGCGGCGGGCGCGCCGAGGGAGGTGAAGCTACCGTCGGTGGCGACGGCCCGGTGGTAGACCGTGATCATCTGACCGTCGCTGACGCCGTTGTCGGCGAGGAGGGCGTTGATGGCGGCCACCTTCGTCTCGAACGTCGGCGCGGTGCCGGCGTCGGCGTCGAAGACGACCATCGTGAACGCCTCGTCGAGCGCCACCTGCCAGCGGTACGCGACCGTGTTGGCGTTGGGATCGCCGCCGGCCCACGTCACCACGAAGGGGGCCTCGCCGTCGCCGGAGAGGTCCACCGAACCGCCGTCGGCGGGAGCCGTGACGGCGGGCGCGGCGGGCGCGAGATCGGTGCTGACGAGGACCTGCCCCCGGAGCTCGCCGCTCGGCGCGTCGACGGAGTGGACGTTGGCGTAGTAGCCGCCGGCCAGGAAGGCCGCCCGCTGCTCCGCCGTCAGCTCGAAGACGTTGGCGGACGAGGCGAAGGCGCCCGCCCGGTTGTCAGCCCCGAGGGCGACCGTGAGCGGGAACGCCACGCCGCCGTTCCCGGCGACGGGCCCGAGGTGGAGGTGGGCCCCGACGGCCGTGTTGAAGTCGCTCTCGAGCCCGGCGAAGGCGCCGGAGACGGTCAGCGTGGTCCCGTCCAAGAGGGCGAGCACGCCGCCCGTGGCGTCGGTGTCGACCGCGGGCACCTCGTTGGCGCCCACCAGCCACGCCTCCAGCGGGCGGACCGCCACCGGCACGGCCTGCCCGCGGAGCTCGCCGCTGGGGGCCGTGTCGGAGTGGACGTTGACGTAGTAGCCGCCCGCGACGAACTCCGCGGCGTCCTCTGGGGTGACCGCGAACGTGTTCGCGTCCGCCTCGAAGGACCCGCTCGCGTCGTCGCCGCCGACCACCGTCGTCAGCGAGAACGCGATGTCGCCGTTGACGCCGATGCCGGCCTCGTGGAGGTGCGCCCCGCCGCCGATGTCCTCGTTGAAGCCGCCGATTCCGGCGAAGGCGCCGCTCACGATGGCGTTGCCCCCGGCGATCTCGACCACCGCGCCGCCGCGCGCCTGCGAGTCGTTGGCCGGCACCTCGGCGCGCCCCGAGAGCACCGCACGGAGCTGCGTCGACGACGCCGGGAGCGCCTGGCCGCGGACCTCACCCGACGGTATCGCCGTCGAGTGGACGTTGACGTAGGTGCGCCGCTCCTGCAACGCCGACACCTGGTCGTCCGTCAGCTCGACCGTGTTCGCGGCTGCGGCGAACGTCCCGCCGAGGCCATCGCCGTCGACCTCAGGCGCGAGCGCCTGCGTGACGCCGCCGTTCTGGCCCGCCAGCCCGATGTGGAGGTGCGACCCGACGGCCGCGTTGTACGCGCTCTCGAGCCCGGCGAAGCTGCCGGACGCCGTGAAGCGGTTCCCGACGAGCTCCAGCGCGAGGCCGCCCGAGGCGTCGCTCCCGTTGGCGGGCACCTCGTTGGACCCGCCGAGGACGACGGTGAAGGGCACCGAGGCGGCGTTGAGCACCTGGCCCCGGATCTCGCCGGACGGCACGGCCTCGGAGTGGACGTTGACGTAGACGCCCCGTGCGGCCAGCGCTGCCGTGAGGTCGCCCGAGACGGCGATCGTGTTGTCGGCCGCGGCGAAGACGCCGTCGTCGGTGCCGTCCAGCGTCGGCGTGAGCGACACCACGACGCCGCCGTTCTGCCCGGCCAACGCCGTGTGGAGGTGCGCCCCGACGTCCTCCTTGAAGTCGTCGACGCCGACGAAGCTGCCGGAGGCCGTGAGCTGGTCGCCGAGGACCTCGACGATCACCGCGCCGCCCGCCAGCGACGGGATTGCCGGGACCTCGGCGCTGCCCGATAGCGTCGCCCGGAACGTCGTCGCGCCAGCCGCGACGAGCTGCCCGCGGATCTCGCCCGAGGCGACCTCGGTGGAATGGACGTTGACGTAGAGCCGCCGCTCGGCGAGCGCCGTCGCCTGCTCGGCGGTCAGCGTGAAGGTGTTGTCGGCCGGGAGGAACGTGCCACCCCGGTTGTCGGCCTCGAGCGTCGGCGCCAGGGCGAGGGTGACGCCCCCGTTCTGCCCGGCGTAACCGAGGTGGAGGTGGGCCCCGACGGCCGCGTTGAAGTCGCTCTCGAGCCCGGCGAAGGTGCCGGAGACGGTCAGCGTGGTCCCGTCGAGATCCGCGAGGACCGCGCCGGTCGCGTTCGAGACCGTCACCGGGACTTCGTTGCCGCCGGAGAGGTTGGCGCGGTACGCCGCGGCGACGGCGGGCACGAGCTGCGCCCGGATCTGCCCCGCCGGGAACGCCTCCGAATGCACGTTGACGTAGAGCTGGCGTCGGCCCAGCGCCGCGATCTGGTCGGCCGTGAGCGTGAACGTGTTCCGGGCGGCCTCGAAGGTGCCGCCGGTCCCGTCCGCGTCGAGGGTCGGGTCGAGGGCGACCTCGACGCCCCCGGCCTGCCCGGCGTAGCCGCGGTGGATGTGCGAGACGGTGTAGCCCGACGTGAGGCCGTCGAACCCGCCGGTGACCGTCAACTCGGAGCCGTCGAGGACGGCCGAGACCTCGCCGGTGGCGAGCGTCACGTTGGCTTCGGGGGCCTCGTTGCTGCCCGAGAGCGCGGCCGTGTACGTCTGCCCGCCGCCGCTCCCGGCGTCGACGATCTGCATGGAGAGGCCCATGAGGGCGTGGTTGCTGCACTGGTAGTACAGCACGTCCGGCGCGCTCTGCGGCACAGTGAACGTGAGCGTGGAGATGCCGGTGGCGTAGTTACCCGTGACGCCGTCCGAGAACACCCCCGCCCCGGCGCCGGTGGCGCTTGTGGAGAGATAGAAGGGGTGGACGCCCGAGACGTTGTCCATTACGAACGCGTACGTCTGCCCACGCTCGAGCGTCAGGCCCGGCACCTCGACGCCATCGATGTAGTAGGCCGAAGGGTGACCCTGGCTAGCGTTCGGGTGGGCGGCCGTCTTCGAGGCGACGGTGACCGAGAAGGAGGTCTGTGCCCGGAGCGGGACGGCGAGCACGAGCGCCGCGAGGACGACCGCGGCGAGGCGGGGGACGAGTCGCAAGGTCATGGAGACAAGAGAGATGAGATGTCCCTGCGTTCTCCTCCCGTCGCTCCGCGGATCCACTGTCGCCGGGGGTTCAGGCCGGTCCTGACCGGAGACGGCGGTCTCGCCTACATCCGCTCCCCCCGCTCCCGCCGCCTTCGGTGCTGGTCTGGAGGCCACGCCGCGGGTGCGGGCGGCCGAGTGAGGGCCGCGGCTCGCCCGGGGGGATCGTCGTCTCGCTGGCCGTGCCCACCGTGTCCGGAGTGCTCCGGCGCCAGGCGGAGCCGTCTGGCCAGAGGCCGGCTGTGGCCCGGAGGCCGAACACGGGCAACCGCTTGCCCCGGACATGGGAGAAACCCCTATCTTGGTGGCTCCCCGCCCCACCATCTCGGGGCGCACGCGTCCCACCACGCCCTCCATGCTCCACCTCGCCCTCGGCCTCCTCGCCGTGACCATCGCCGCGCTCGCCGCCCGATGGCACGAAGCCGACAGTCGGAGGTGGGCCCGGACCCCGGGGGGCCAGAGGGCCGGGTCCCAGCGGCCCGCCGGGGCCCGCGAACGCGCCGCGCGGGGGGGAGTCGTCGCGGACCGGGTGCCCATCGCGACGGTTACGAGTCGCGCGTCGCGGCGCTAGGCGGGCCAGAGCTGCCGCGGACGGGCCGACCCCGGGCGGGTCTGGAAAACGCTCGGGGCGGACACGTTTCTCGCGTCCCGCCCGTCTGTAGGCCATGGATACCGAAGACGTCCGCGGCCGCCTCGGCGCCCCCAAACGCGCCGTGCCCTGGTTGGTCGCCGCCGCGCTCATCCTCCTCGGGCTCGCACTCGCGGCGAGCCCGATGGAGCCGTACCGAGGGCGGCCGTCGCCAGAGCCCCCAGGACAAGGACAGCGGTCGGGGTCGGCCCTTCGTGCCTCCCCGGTCTAGGAGCTAACCGGCGCGCGGGGACCGTGTAGCGGAAGGCGCCCTCGTTGGCACGGAACGACCCGGAGGCCCGCCACCCGTCGTCGGTGGACGCGACCTCGGCGCCGCCGGGGACCGGGGCGAGAGCGAAGACGGCGAACTCGTCGGGGTCGTCGGCCCGCTCCCCGACGACGGCGAGGTCCCCGGCCGTCTGGGCCGTCGCCGCGAGCGGGACGAGGAGGACGAGGGAGGCGAGCGTTCGGAGGAGTCGGGCCCTGGGTACGAGGGGACGGGTCCCACGCCTACCACGTCGGACCGTCGCCCCGTTGACCAGAGCATGGTTTTGCCCCGTCGGGATAGCTTCGCGGTCCCCGACGCCGACTCCCGTGCCCACCCCCAGTCCGACCTCCTCGCGCGCGTCCGCCGCCGGGCCGCCGCTACACTCCCCGACCCCGCCTCGCAGCCGGCCGTTGCCCGGCCCCCCTCTCGGACGAGCGGGCTGGGTAGAGTGGCGACTCAAACCTTCGCCTCGGCTGCCGGCCGGTCAGACGGCGCCCCTCGCTCGACCGGCTGATGCCGGTTATCGGTCTTCTCCCTCGGGGGAGAGGACGTCGTAGGCGGTCGTGGAGACGTGCCTGCCCGTCTCGGCCCGAGTCGGGATCGAGTCTGCCGCACGGCCTCCTGCCGCGAGCCTCGTTGCAACGCGCAATCAGATGGCTGCGACGGGTGCAAGCTGCGACGCGGCAGGCGCAAAACACGTCTCTACAGAGCCCTGTGGGCGGCGGACCGGTTTGGCACCCAGTTTGGTTCGGGTGTGTCGAACTCTTCCCCCTGACGCGTCTCTCGATCCACTCGCGCCCTGCGACTGATACGATGCCACATGCCCGCGTGATCATCTCTCGGCCAACGCCCAGCCGTCCTCGCCCTGGTTGCCGGTTGACGAAGCGCGGAATCTCCGCGGGCGGATCGAAACCGGTGCGTCCGGGCTGATGTCTGAGACCAGTGCCGGCCGCAGGGGCACCCTGTCTGCTGGCCAAGTCGACGTACCGCTGTAGGTCCAAACGAAGGGGAGTAGCGCCTGCCGGACGGTTCCGCCGTAAGGCAGGGGAGGCATCGTCAACACGTCCCGTCCCCCGGGACCGGTGCCCCAGCGAGCGCGAGACCTTCACCCTCCACACCTGGACGGTGAGGTCTGCCCATGCGGTCCGCCCAGAGGCGGGCCCTGCGCACCGCGCCGTCCGCAGTCCCCTTCACGATGAACACGCTCAAGGTCGGGCTCCTCCTCACGGCGCTCTTCGTCCTGGTCGGCCAGTGGGTCGGCGGGACCGGCGGGATGGTGATTGCGCTGGGCCTCGCGCTCGCGATGAACGTCGGGAGCTACTGGTTCAGCGACCGGCTCGTCCTCCGGATGACGCGGGCCGTCCCGCTCACGCCGGATCAGGCGCCGGACCTCCACGCCATGACCGAGCGGCTGGCGGAGCGCGCGGGCATCCCGATGCCGCGGCTCTACCTCGTCCCGGACCCGCAGCCCAACGCGTTCGCGACGGGCCGGAGCCCCGCACACGGCGTCGTCGCCGTGAACCAGGGGCTCCTCGACCTGCTCACGCGGCGGGAGGTGGAGGGCGTGATCGCCCACGAGATCGGTCACATCAAGCACCGCGACACGCTGACGATGGCCGTCGTGGCCGCGCTCGCGGGCGCCGTCATGACGCTGGCCAACCTCGCTCAGTGGTCGGCCCTGTTCGGGGGCTCGGACGAGGAGGGGACGAACCCCCTCGCGCTCCTAGTCGTCGCGATCGTGGCCCCGTTCGCGGCCATGATGGTCCAGTTCGCCGTCTCCCGCGCCCGCGAGTACGAGGCCGACGCGACGGCCGCCGACCTCGCCGGCTCGCCGGACGGGCTCGTCGGCGCGCTCCAGAAGCTCGGCCGGGCGACCGAGGTGGTGCCCTCGTCGGTCCAGCGGCCGCAGACGGCCCACCTCTGCATCGCCAACCCGCTGGCCGGTGGGCGGCTGGCGGGCCTGTTCTCGACGCACCCGCCCATGGAGGAGCGGGTCGCCCGGCTTCTAGCGAGGGACGCCGTGCGGTCCCCTCGTCTGGAGGCCATCAGCCCCCGTCTGGAGGCCACCGGCCTTTCAGCGTCGGCCCTGCGCTGACCTCCGGTTCACGAGGCCGCCCCTCGGCGACCTCCACGTGCTCTCCCCACGGGCCGCCTCCGCCGCGGCCAGCCCCCGACCCCGGCGGGACCTGCCCGCCTCCCCACGACACCCCCATGTCGACCTCGACCCTCACCCCGTCCCCCGCCGCCGAGCGGCGCCCCCTCCCCCCGGCGCCCCCCGAGGTGCCCGCCGACGCCTGGCACGCCCGGCCGACAGCCGACGTGCTCGCCGCGCTCGGCACCACCGACCTCGGCCTGAGCACCGAGGTGGCCGCCCGGCGGCTGGTCGAGCACGGCCCGAACGCGCTCCCGCAGCACGGCGGCGAGAGCGCGCTCTCCATCCTCGTCCGCCAGTTCCACAACCCGCTCATCTACGTCCTCCTCGCCTCGACCGGGCTCGCCATCCTCACGGGGAAGGTGTTCGACGGGCTGGTGATCCTGGGCGTCGTCGTGCTCAACGCGATCATCGGGTTCGTGCAGGAGTACCGCGCGGGGAAAGCCATCCAGGCCCTCTCGGCGATGGTGCCCCAACTGGCGACCGTGCTCCGCGACGGCCGCCGCCAGTCGCTCCCCGCCGCCGACCTCGTCCCGGGCGACGTGGTCGCCCTCCAGTCCGGCGACAAGGTGCCGGCCGACGTCCGCCTCCTGGAGGCGCGGACGCTGAAGGTGGAGGAGGCCGCGCTCACCGGCGAGTCGGTCCCGGTCGAGAAGGGGCCCGCGCCGGTCGACGCCGACGCCGGGGTCGGCGACCGCCGCAGCATGGGCTACAGCGGCACCCTCGTCACCTACGGGACGGGCACGGCCGTCGTCGTGGGGACCGGCGCGCGGACCGAGCTCGGCCGGATCTCGGCGCTCCTCAAGGAGGCCGACGACCTCGAGACGCCGCTCACGAAGCAGCTCGGCGTCATCGGGACGTGGATCACGGCCGGGATCGTGGCGGTGTCGGTCGTGCTGCTGGCGGTCGGCCTCCTCCGCGGGTACCCCCTCGGCGACGCCGTCCTCGCCGCCGTCACGCTCGCCGTCGGCGCGATCCCCGAGGGGCTCCCGGCCGTCGTCACCATCGCGCTCGCCATCGGCGTGCAGCGGATGGCCCGGCGGCGGTCGGTCGTCCGGAAGCTCCCGGCCGTCGAGACGCTCGGGAGCACGACGGTCATCTGCTCCGACAAGACGGGGACGCTCACCAAGAACGAGATGACGGTCCAGGCGCTGTGGACGCCGGCCGGCGCGTGGCGGCTCACGGGCGTCGGCTACGCCCCCGAGGGCGCGCTCGTCACGGACGACGGCGTCGCCGTCCCCGGCCCGGTCCCGGACGCCGTCCGGGCGCTCCTCACCGCCGGCGCCCTCTGCAACGACGCGACGGTCGAGCGCCAGGGCGACGCGTGGGCCCTCACCGGCGACCCCACCGAGGGCGCCCTCGTGACGGCCGCCGACAAGCTCGGCCTGGAGGCCGAGGCGCTCCGCGTCTCGCACCCCCGTCTCGACGCCGTCCCGTTCGAGTCGGAGCGTCAGTACATGGCGACGCTCCACCGCGAGCCCGGCGGCGGGCAGGCGATCTACGTCAAGGGTGCGCCCGAGGCCGTCCTCCGCCGGTGCGCCCTCCCCGAGGGGGGAGCGGAGCGCGCCGCCGTGCTCGCCGAGGTCGAGCGGATCGCGGCCCAGGGCATGCGGGTGCTCGCCTGCGGCGTCCGCCGGCCGGGCGGCTCGCACGCCGAACTGGCCGAGTCCGACGTCGAGGCCGGCTTCACCTTCCTCGGCCTCCAGGGCATGATCGACCCGCCGCGCGCGGAGGCCGTCGAGGCCGTCCGCGCCTGCCGCGCGGCCGGGATCACGGTCAAGATGATCACGGGCGACCACCCCGAGACGGCCCGGGCCATCGGCGAGGCGCTCGGCCTCGCGGACCCCGGCGAGGAGGCCGTGACGGGCGCCGAGCTCGGACGGCTCTCGGACGAGGCGCTCCGCGAGGCGGCCGCGCGCCACAACGTGTTCGCGCGCGTGGCCCCCGAGCACAAGCTCCGGCTCGTGCAGGCGCTCCAGGCCCGCGGCGAGGTCGTCGCCATGACCGGCGACGGTGTCAACGACGCGCCCGCCCTCAAGCAGGCCGACATCGGCGTGGCCATGGGCATCACCGGCACGGCCGTCTCGAAGGAGGCCGCCGACGTGGTGCTCGCCGACGACAACTTCGCCTCCATCGCCGCCGCCGTCGAGGAGGGCCGCCGCGTCTACGACAACCTCATCAAGGCCCTCGCCTTCCTCCTCCCGACGAATCTCGGGCTGGCCGTCATCCTGAGCGTGGCCGTCGCCTTCTTCCCGATCGTCGGGGGCGAGGCGCTGCTGCCGATGCTCCCCGTCCAGATCCTCTGGATCAACCTCGTCGCGTCGGTGGCGCTCGCGCTGCCGCTCGCCTTCGAGGCCCCCGAGCGCGACGTGATGCGGCGGCCCCCACGGAGGCCGGACGCGCCGATCCTGAGCCGGTTCGTCGTGGGCCGCACCGTCGCCGTGGCGCTCCTGATGGCGGCCGGCGCCATCGGGCTGTTCCTCAACGAATATCGCGAGGCGCTGGCGGCGGGCGTGGAAGCGGCCGCGGCCCTGGGCGAGGCGCAGACGATGGCGGTCACGACGGTCATCCTGTTCCAGATCTTCTACCTCCTCAACTGCCGCTCGCTGAAGGAGTCGGTCCTCCAGATTGGCCTGTTCAGCAACCCGTGGGTGTACGTCGGGATCGGGTCGCTCCTCGTGCTCCAGCTCGGGTTCGTGTACCTCCCGGTGATGCACGCCGTCTTCGGCTCGGCACCGATCCCAGCCCACGCGTGGGGTGAGGCGCTCGTCGTAGCGCTCGTCGTGATCCCGGCGATCGGCCTCGAGAAGTGGTGGCGGCGGCGGCGGGCCGGGGCCTGACCC
>NZ_MQWD01000001.1:1283432-1292931 GCF_002283365.1 Rubrivirga marina
CCACGTGGCGCGCTTGCGGCACCGCACCAGGGTGCTCGTGGGGAGCCGCCACGCGGCGTTCACCGACCTCCCCCTCCTCGAAGCCTCGGATCCGGTCGAGACCGGCACCGAGGTGGCGACGGCGGCTGTGCGGGAGGTCGCCGCGTGCTTCTTCGAGGCCGTCTTCTCCGGGCGCCGGCTCGCGGAGGATCCTCGCGAAGGCCGACCCCGTCAGCCCGAGTACGCACGCCCACCTCACGAGCGAGTCGACGAGCCCGACGCCGACGGCCTCCCCGGTCGCCCGGAGCTGCTTCGACACGGTCACGCCCGCCCGGCTCGGTTCGAGGCTCCCCTGGCTCGGGCCCGGGCGCACGAGACGCCCAACCCTGTCGCCGAGGTGTCCGACCGCCTCGTCCGGGACCCATGTGTTGTCCCCGTCGAGGACACCGAGGCCGCCGCCGTCGACGGAGACGCAGAGGCCCCGGTTCGTGCGCCGCCTCCGCTTTACACGCCTCTAGGAAGTCCGTAGCCGTCGGTGTGGGATGGTAGGGGACGACGGCCGCGAGCGCACCTGAGCCGAAGCGCTACTTTCCCGCCCCGATATCCGCTCCTCGTGCGCGCCCTCGTCAAAGCACTCCAGTCGGCCCCCACGTCTCTGTTCGTCCTCGGAGCCGACGGGCGAATCACCGAGGCGAACGCCGCCGCCCTCGCCCAGGTGGGCCGCGAGGCCAGCGATGTGATCGGCCAGGCGATCGGTGAGCTCGGCGTTCCGCTCGCCGCGCTCGGAGAAGCCGCCACCGAGGCCTGGCGGACCCAAGCACCCGTCCGTGTTGGCGGCGGCACCGCGCTCCCGCTCGGGAACGGGCGGATCCTCGTCACGACGGGGCCGGAGGACACCAGCCCGTCGGACGCTCAGGTGGCGCGGACCCAGTCGCTGCTGGCCGCCATCGTCGAGTCGTCGGATGACGCCATCGTGAGCAAGTCGCTCGACGGCATCATCACGTCGTGGAACGCAGGCGCCGAGCGGATCCTGGGTTACACCGCGGACGAGGCCGTGGGGCAATCGGTCCTCATGCTGATCCCCCCGGAGCGGCGCGACGAGGAGCGCATGATCCTTGACCGGATCCGGCGCGGCCAGCGCGTCGACCACTTCGAGACGGTCCGAGTGGACCGGAGCGGCCGGAAGCTCGACGTGGCGATCACGGTCTCGCCCATCCGCGACGCCGAGGGCCGCGTCGTTGGGGCCTCGAAGGTGCTCCGCGACGTGACGGCCCAACGGGAGATCGAGACCGCGCTCCGCGCCAGCGAGGAGCGGGCCCGCCTCGCCCTCGACGCCGCCCGCCTCGGGCTCTGGTCGTGGGACCCGGCGACGGACGCCGGGACCCAGGACGCCCGCACGAAAGAGATCCTCGGGCTCGGCCCGGACGAGGCGCTGACGATGGCTGAGGGGTTCGCCCGGGTCATCCACCCCGACGACCTCCCGGCCGTTCAGGCGGCCGTATCCGCCGCCATCGATCCCGCGGGCGAGGGCCTTCTGGACATCGAGAGTCGGATCCAGGCCGACGAGACGCGGTGGATCCGGGCGACGGCCCGGACGACGTTCGTCGGCGAGGGCCCGGCGCGGCGGCCGGTGCAGATGGTCGGCACGCTGGGCGACGTCACGTCGCAGAGGGCGACCGAGCGCCAGTTGCTCGCCGTCATCGATGGCCTCCCGGAACTGGCCTGGAGCGCCCGGCCCGACGGGCACATCGACTTCTACAACGGGCGCTGGTACGACTACACCGGGACCACGCTCGAAGAGATGGAGGGGTGGGGCTGGGAGGCGGTCCACGACCCGGCCGTCCTCCCCGAGGTCGTCGCCGAGTGGGAGCGCTCGCTCGCGACGGGCGAGCCGTTCGAGATGGAGTTCCCGCTCCGCCGCGCCGACGGCGCCTTCCGGTGGTTCCTCACGCGCGCCACGCCGGTCCGCGACGCCGACGGCCGGGTCACCCGGTGGATCGGGGTCAACACGGACGTCCACGACCGTCGGCGGGCCGAGACCCAGGCCCGGTTCCTCGCCGAGGCGGGCCGGCTGGCGGAGGAGGCCCTCGACTTCGACGCGACGCTCGACCGGCTCGCCACGCTCGCCGTCCCCGGCTTCTCCGACTGGTGCTCCATCAGCCTCCGCCAGGACGACGGGTCCATCGAGGCCGTCGCCATCGCCCACGCCGACCCCGAGAAGGTCCGGTGGGGCTGGGACCTCCAGGCCGTCCAGCCCGTCAACCCGGACGACCCCACGGGCGTCCCGAACGTGATCCGGACGGGCCAGTCTGAGCTCTACCCCGACGTCCCCGACGAGCTCCTCGTCGCCTCGGTCGCCGACGAGGAGGAGCTCGCGCTCCTCCGCGAGATCGGGTTCAGCTCCGTCATCATCGTGCCGATCCGAGCCGACGACGACGTCATCGGGGCCGTCTCGTTCGTCAACACCGAGTCCGGCCGGCACTTCGACGAGCAGGACCTCGCGACGGCCGAGGAGATCGGCCGCCGGGCCGGGTCCGCGCTCGAGACGGCCCGTCTCTATCGGGCGCTCCAGGGGAGCGAGGCGACGGCCCGCGAGGCCGAGAGCCGGACGCGTGCCCTCTTCGACGCCACGCCCGACGTCGTGCTCGTCTACCCGGTCGGGGACGACGGGCCGGAGCCGTTCATCGAGGTCAACGAGGCGGCCGTAGAGACCTACGGGTACGCGCGGGACGAGCTGCTCCAGATGCGCGTCGGCGACCTCCTGGCGCCGGGCGTCATCGCGCTCCCGGACGCGGTCGAGCGGCTCCGCCGCGAGGGCAGGGGTCGGTTCGAATCGGCCCACCGGACGCGCGACGGTCGCGTGATCCCGATGGAGACGGTCGCCCACCTCGTCCGCCGCGACGGGCAGGAGATGGTCTTGTCGGTCTGCCGCGACGTGACCGAGCGGCGCGAGGCCGAGCGGGCCCTCCGCGAGCGCGAGCGCGAGCTCCAGACGCTGGCCAACTCGATCCCCCAGATGGCCTGGATGGCCGATACGGAGGGCCGAATCCTCTGGTTCAACCGGCGGTGGTACGACTACACCGGAGCCCGTCCCGACGGGGCGCCGCCCCCCGACATGCGCGACCTCCTCCACCCCGATGAGGCCGATCGCGTGGCCGAGGGCTACCGCGCGGCGTTCGCCTCGGGCCAGCCGTGGGAGGACACGTTCCGCCTGCGGGGGGCGAGCGGCGAGTACCGGTGGTTCCTCTCCCGCGCGCTCCCCATCCAGGGGCCCGACCGCCAAGCGGCCCGCTGGTTCGGGACCAACACCGACGTTACGGAGCAGCGTGCGCTCCTCACCGAGCGCGATGAGGCCCTCGACCGGCTCCGCCAAAGCCAGGAGCGTCACCGGCTGGCACTCGAGGGCGGAGAGATGGGCACCTGGGAGTGGCATATCCCCGAAGACCACCTCGAAGGCGACGAGCGGGTCTACCGCCTGTGGGGCATGCGCCCGGGTGAGGTCGAGTCGGTCGCCGCGTTCTATGGCCGGCTCGTCCACCCCGATGACCTCCCCGGCCTCCAGGCCGAGGTCGCGCGCGCGCTGACCGAGGAGGACACCTACGCTGCGGAGTTCCGGATCGTCCGGCCCGACGGGCACGTCCGGTGGGTCGCCAACCGGGGCCGGGTGGTCCGCGACGCGGACGGCGCGCCGGTCCGGATGTTCGGGCTGAGCTACGACGTGACCGAGCGGCGCGAGTCCGAGGAGACGCTGCGGCAGAAGAACGCCGAGATGGAGCAGTTCGCCTACACCATCTCGCACGACCTGAAGTCGCCGCTCGTCACGATCACGGGCTTCCTCGGCGTGCTCAAGGGCCAGGTCCAGGCCGGCCAGGCCGAGCGCGCGCTGGCCTCGGCCGAGCGCGTCCTCGGGGCGGCCGACCGGATGGGCCGGCTCATCGAGGACCTCCTCCACCTCAGCCGCGCCGGCCGCGTGCTGGGCGACCCCGTCCCGGTCGACCTCGACGCGCTCGTGGGGGGGCTCGCCGAGGCCTTCGGCCGCCGCGTCCAGGAGGCGGGCGGGGCCCTCGACGTCGTGGGGCCGCTCGGTCGGCTCCTCGCCGACGAGCGCCGGGTCGGGGAGGTCGTCGAGAACCTCCTCGCGAACGCCGTCCGCTACGGGCTGGGCGGGGGCGGCACGCGTATCGTCGTCCGGTCCGAGCCCGCCCGCGGCGGCGGGCTCCGGCTCGTGGTCGAGGACGACGGGCCGGGCGTGCCCGAGTCCTACCGCCGGAAGGTGTTCGAGCTGTTCCAGCGGCTCGACGGCGGCGGCGAGGGGACCGGGATCGGCCTCGCGCTCGTCGCCCGGATCCTGGAGGTCATGGGCGGGCGCGCGTTCGTCGAGAGCGCGGGCGGCCCGCCCGGCCGCGAGGGCGCCCGGTTCGTCCTCCAATTCCCTGCCTCGGCCGTCCTCGACCGGCCGGCGGCAACGGAGCCATCGCCGGCGCGTACGACCGGCGGGCCTGCTCACCCCCAGCCATGACCGACACGACCGTCTTTCCGCTCCACGTCCTCCTCGTCGAGGACGATGACGACCACGCCGACCTCACGCGGATCGCGCTCGAGGCCCACAACCCGAAGCACCGCGTCGAGCGCGTGGCGGACGGCGCGGCCGCCCTCGACTACCTCTTCCAGCGCGGCCCGTACGTCGAGGTCGACCGACCCGACCTCGTCCTGCTCGACCTCAACCTCCCGCGTGCGAACGGGCTCGACGTGCTCGCCGCGGTTAAAGAGGACCCCGAGCGCCGCGTGATCCCCGTCGTCGTGCTCACGACGAGCGACGCCGAGACCGACCGGGCCCGGGCCTACGGCAGCTACGCCAACAGCTACGTCGTCAAGCCGGTGAACTTCGACAAGTTCCAGGCCATGATCTACGAGCTCGGGGACTACTGGGCCTGCTGGAACCAGCTCCCGTAGTGCCCGTGGAGCCCGCCCCCCTCCGCGTCCTGCTCGTCGAGGACGACGACGACCACGCCGCGCTCGTCGAGGCCTTGCTTGCCGATGCCGCGGACCCCGACGGCGAGGTCGACCGCGTGGCCACCGTCTCGGACGCCGTCGCGGCGCTCGCGGCGGCCCACGAGGCCGGCCGGCCGTTCGACGTCGTCCTCTGCGACCAGCGGCTCCCGGACAGCGAGTACTGGGAGACCGTCGGCCGCGTCGTGGCCGCCGCCCGGGCGGTTCCGGTGGTCGCTCTGACGTCGATCGGCGACTCCGACGTCGCCGTCGACGCGATGCGTCAGGGGGCCCAGGACTACCTCGTCAAGTCGGAGATGTCGCCCGAGATCCTCCGACGGACGGTTCGCTACGCCGTCGAGCGGGCCCGGCGGACGGCGGAGCTCCACGCGTCGAACGAGGCGCTCCGCCAGACCCTGGAGCACGTCCGCCAGATGCAGGCCCAGATCGTGGAGCAGGAGAAGCTGGCCGGCCTCGGCGGGCTGCTGGCGGGCGTCGCCCACGAGCTCCGGAACCCGCTCCACCTCGCCGTCGGGTTCGCCGAGGCCTCCGACGACCGGGCCGGCGCGCTGGCGGACCACCTCGGCGACGCGATCGACGACGCGGCGGCCGAGGAGCTCGCCGAGCTCCGCGCCAACGTGGCCAAGGTGGCCGAGCACGGCCGCCGGGCCGACAGCGTGCTCCGGGCCATGTTCGAGCACGCCCGGGGCGTCGTCGGCGAGCTCCGGCCGGTAGACCTCCACGCGGCGCTCGACGTGGTGCTCTCGCAGGCCCGGCCGACGGGGCCGTCGGTCCGCGTCGAACGGGACTACGACCCGGCCCTCGCGGGGGCGTCGGTCCTGGCCGTGGGGGGCGCGCTCGCCCGCGCGCTCTACAACGTGGTCGAGAATGCGATGATCGCGGCCGCCAGCGACGGGCTCGTCCGCGTCACGACGCGGCACGACGAGGCGGGGCACGCCGTAGTGGAGGTCGAAGACGACGGGCCGGGGATGTCGGAGGAGGTGGTCTCGCACGTGTTCGAGCCGTTCTACACGGCGTGGGGGCCGGGCCGTCGCGTCGGGCTCGGGCTCACCTTGGCCCACAGCGTGCTGGCCAGCCACGGCGGCAGGATCTCGATCTCCTCGCGGCCGGAGGGCGGGACCCTCGTTCGGCTCACGTTCCCGACCGCCCCGCTGGCGATCGGCGAGCACGAGACGGCCGGGGCGGGACAGCCCTCGCGGGGGCCCGGCCAAACGGGCTAGTCGCCGACCGCCTCGGCGGCCTCGACCGCCACGGGGACGGTGAGCGCGATGCGCGTTCCGACCCCAGGCGCCGACTCGATGGCGAGGTGACCACCGGCGCTCTCCAACCGCTCCCGGACGCTCGCCAGCCCGAAGCCGCCGCCCCCGGCGTCGAGCGCCGTCGCGTCGAACCCCCGCCCCTCGTCTTCGACGCAGACGACGACGGCCTCGGCGGATTCACTCACCACGATGCGAGCGCGGCCTGTCCCGGCGTGCTTGGCGACGTTGAACAGGAGCTCGCGGGTGAGGTGGTAGAGGAGCGCCCGGAGGGTCGGATCGAGAACGTTCGCATCTCCCTCGACGTCGACGTCGAGGCCGTGGGCTGCGTGGGTCCTCGTTGCGAGCCAGCGGAGCGCGCGGCCCAGCGCGGCCGCCCCCAGCGCGGCCGGGTTGAGGTCTGTCACCAGCGTCCGTGTCAGTTCGGTCGCCTCGCCGAGCATCCGGCTCGCGCGCTCCGTCATGCGTGCTCGCTCGTCCTCGGAGGGGGCTCGAGCGATGAGGTCGAGAGTGATCGAGAGCCCGTGGAGCCGCTGTTGGAGGTCGTCGTGGAGGAGCTGCGCGATCCGCCGGCGCTCCTCCTGCTCCGCCGTCGCCAAGCGGGCCGAGAGCGCCCGGAGGCGGACCGATTGTTCCCGCACTCGGCTCTCGAGCGTGTCGTTGAGCGCACGGAGCTCAGCCGCCTGCCGGGCCCGCTCGACGGCGTAGCGGACCGTCCGCCGGAGGATCTCGGGCGACATCTCCGACTTGACGAGGTAGTCCTGGGCCCCCTGCCGCATCGCGTCGACGGCGACGTCCATGTCCCCGATCGAAGTGAGCGCCACGACGGGCGCGTCGCCGGCCGCGCCCACGACGCGGGAGACGGACTCCCAGTACTCGCTGTCCGGGAGCCGCTGGTCGCACAAGACCACCTGGAACGGGTGGCCCGCCGCCCGAGCGGAGGCGAGCGAGTCGAGCGCACGGCCGACCGACGAAACGTGGGTGAGATCGAGGTCGAAGTCCTCCACCTCGGCGAGGTACGCAGCGACCAGGTCCGCGTGGTCCCTCTCGTCCTCAACGAGGAGGACGCGGAGCGCCCCCCGTTGGCATACCGCGTCCGGTCTGTGAGGTACTCCACCGTCTGAGAGAGGGCTCGGCCTGGGATCGGACTCCATGAGAGCGGCGAGCAGGTGAACGCGGCGGCAGATGACAGCCGAGCCACCGTATTGGAGCGGTCGGAACGGACCAAGCTAATCTCGCCGCGCTCGACCATGGTGACGTCTCGTCTTGGACGCACAGGGTAGGTTGGCACACCGATGCCGAGGGAAAGGACGACTCGATCCGCCGCCGACGTCGCCGTCAACGAAGCTGGCCGGGGAGGGGCTCCGCCGCGTGGGCGCCTGACGTGAGCCGGAGGGCTTGTTCGATAAGGGGCGTATGGAGTGTCGCCGCGCGGGAATCCCCTACACGCCCGGGACGGCACCCCCCGCAGCGTTCGCCCGGTCGTGGTTCTAGTGTGTTCCCATGCTAGACCTTGCCGCCGTCTTCCTCGCCGGACTCCTCGGGAGCGCCCACTGCGTCGGGATGTGCGGCGGGTTCGTCGCGCTCCTCGGGGTGGGGGGCGGCCCCGCCGTCGCGGCCCGTCAGGCCGCGTACTTCGCGGGGAAGACGGCGACGTACGCGGCCTTCGGCACGATGGCCGGAGCGGCGGGGTTCGCGCTCCGCGAGGCGTTCGCCGGTCTCGGCGGCGTGGTGTCGGTCGGCCTCGGCGTGGCGATGGTCCTGGCCGGGCTCGCCGTGTGCGGGGTGGCGTGGGGACGGAGCGGTCTCTCGGGGCGCCTGGCAGCCCGGCTGAGCCCCATCATCGGCCGGCTCGTGGGGGCGGGGCACCCCGGGGCGCTCTTGGCGCTGGGGATGGTGAACGGGCTGCTCCCGTGCGGGCTCGTGTACGGGATGCTCGCGGTCGCCGCGTCGTCGGGCTCCGCCGGCCGGGGGGCGCTCACGATGGCCGTGTTCGGCCTCGCGACGATCCCCGCCCTCGCCCTCGTCGGCGTGCTCGGGGGGCGGCTCCGGCCCGCCCGCCGCCTCACACTGCAGCGGCTCGCGGGCGTCCTCGTCGTCGCGATGGGGGCGCTGACCCTCGTGCGCGGGGCACACCCACTCGCCGCTCCAGCGGGCTCCCACTCCACACACGCCGAGGTCGTCTGCGGGGCCCGCTGACGCGGCTCGTAGGGCTTAGAACCGGACGAGCGAGAACACGAGCGTGAGGAGAGCGACGGCGATCCCGGAGAGCATCATGCCGACCAGGACGGCGAGCGTGGCCCGGTCGGTGACGGCGTCCTCGCGCTCGTGGGTCGGGACGAGGTCCATCTCGCGCTGACGGACGAGCCGGGCGTGCTCGTGGCGTTTCCGCTCGGCGATCACCGCCGCGTCCATCCCTTGACGGAACGCCTCGACGGGGGCGTCGGAGGCGGGATAGAATCGGCCGTACTTGCTCCACGGCGTCGCGCCCTCTGCCGTCCTTGCGCGGACGTGCCAGAGGAGCCTGTGGCCGGTCGCGGGGACCAGGCCCGGCAGCGCGATCTCGGTAGCCTGTCCGGCGTCGAGCGAGAGGACGTTGCGGTCGAACGCGGGGTGGGGGGAGAGCTCGACCTCATAGGCGACGGCGTCGGGCACCGCGCTCCAGCGGAGCGCGACGGTCACGGCGTCGACGACCTCGCCGCCGAGAGGAGCGAGCGGCCGCGGCGGCTCGATCTCGGCGACGGGCGCGTCCGTCCGAGCGGGCGTCCCGAAGCC
Source organism: Rubrivirga marina (assembly GCF_002283365.1). Taxonomy (NCBI): domain Bacteria; kingdom Pseudomonadati; phylum Rhodothermota; class Rhodothermia; order Rhodothermales; family Rubricoccaceae; genus Rubrivirga; species Rubrivirga marina. The sequence continues at coordinate 1,292,453 of NZ_MQWD01000001.1, forward strand.
GGGGACCGTCGACCAGTCGAGCGGCGAGGCACCGTCGAGGGCCTCGCCCGTGGCGTGCGGCCAGGCGGGCTCGGGGGGCGCCTCGGGGAGCGGGGCAGGACCCCGGGACTGGCGCTTCGCGACGCGCGCGGCGTGCCGCTCGTGTTCGGCGGTTTCAGCGGCCGAGCGGGCGGCCACTTCGAGGTCGGCCGCGGTCCCGGCGACGAACCGGGCCGGCGCACTCCACGCCCCACCCGCGCGGCGGACCCACCACAGGGACGGGACAGGCGGGAGCGCGTCGACGAGCGTCGTCTCGGTCGTCGGGAGGCCGTCGATTTCGACGAGCGGGACATCGGGGGCCTCGGCCGTCGCGACGCGGAGGTCGAACGACGTCGGGCCGGGCGGCGCGCTCCACCGGAACGTGACGGCGTCGAGCGGGGCGACGGCGCCGTCGACGGGCGCGAGCGGGGTCGGCGCGAGCGCCGAGGCGGAGCGGGTGG
>NZ_MQWD01000001.1:1292979-1311101 GCF_002283365.1 Rubrivirga marina
AGCACGCGGAGGGCCGGCGTGTCGACGTCGTCGAACTGGCCGTCGCGGACGGCCCAGCGGAAGGCGGCGACGCCGGCGAGCGCCAGCGCGAGGGCGAGCGGGACGAGGACGTAGAGGACGTTCACAGGGGGGCGGTCACAGGAGGCCGCCGGAGCGGCGGAACGAGGGCTGCGCGAGCGCGAGGCCGACGACGGCGAGCGACGAGACGGGCATGGCGGCGGCGGCCACGAGCGGCGTGACCAGCCCGGCCACGGCCGCGGCGGCACCGACGGCGTTGTAGGCGAGCGAGAGCGCGAGGAGGCGGCGGAGCACGCGCATGGCCCTCGCGCTCCCGTCGAGCGCCTCGCGGAGCGGCTCCAACCCGCGGCGCGTGAGGAACACGTCGGCCGCGACGAGGGCCGCCGTCGTGCCGCCCCCCACGGCCGCGCCGACGTCGGCTTGGCGGAGCGCCGCGGCGTCGTTGACCCCGTCGCCGACCATGAGGACGGTGCGGCCGTCGGCCTGGAGCGCTTCGATCGCCTCGCGCTTGGCCTCGGGGGAGACGTGGCCTCGCGCTTGCTCCAGGCCCAACTGAGTGGCGACGGCCGCGACGGTCGCCGGGTGGTCACCCGAGAGGAGGTGGACCGCCTTGCCCTCGGCCGTCCACTGGCGGACGAGGGCGGCGGCCTCCGGACGGAGCCGGTCGCCCACGGCGAACACGGCGGCGGGGCGCCCGCCGACGGCGACGGCCACGGGCGTGTGACCGGCCTCGGCCCACGCCGCCAGCCGCCGGGGCCATTCGAAGCCAAGTGGGCCCGCCTCGGCCTCGATCCAGTCCGGCCGGCCGACGGACACGGGCCACCCGGCGACCGTCCCGCGGATGCCCTGTCCGGCGACGGCCTCGACGTCGGTCACGCGGCCCGGCCCCACGCCCCGCGCCCGCATGAGCGCGTCCGCGACGGGGTGCGTGGCGAGCGCGTCGAGCGTGGACGCGAGGTCGAGCGCGGCCTCGTCGCCCGCCCACGCGACCACCTCCATCCGCCCCTCGGTCAGCGTCCCCGTCTTGTCGAGGACGACCGTGTCGACCTCGGTCAGCCGCTGGACGGCCTCGTCGGACTTGACGAAGATGCCGGCACGGGCGGCCCGGCCCTGCGCCACGGCGAGCGCGAGCGGCGTCGCCATCCCGAGCGCGCACGGGCACGTGACGACGAGGAGCGCTGTGAGGTGGGCCGGCACCTGCGCCGGATCGAGCCACGCCCACAGCCCGGCCGTGAGCGCCGCCAGCGCCAGGACGCCCACGACGAAGTGGCCGCCCACGCGGTCGGCCCAGAGGACGACGGGCGCCCGCCGGACCTCGCCCTTTTCGACCCACGCCAGCAGGCGGCCCACGCGCGTCGCCTCGCCCACGGCCCGCACGCGGACCCGGAGCGGCGCCGTCAGGTTGGTCGTGCCCGCCTCGACCCCCGCGCCCTCGGCGACGGATTCCGGCCGCGCCTCGCCCGTTAGCGCCGCCCGGTCGAGCCGGCTCGCGCCGGCCTCCACGACACCGTCGACCGGCACGACCTCGCCCGCCGGGACCTCGACGAGGTCGCCGGGCCGGAGGGCATCCACCTCCACGACCTCGACCGTGCCGCGGGCCCCGACGCGGCGGGCCACGCGCGGGACGAGGGCGAGGAGCCGGTCGCTCGCCTCGGCCGCGAGGCGCCGGCTCCGGAGTTGGAGCCAGCGGGCCGTGAGGAGCGCCGCGATGAGGACCGCGATGGAGTCGAACCAGACCTCGCCGCGCCCGGCCAGCACGGCCCACGCGCTCTGCCCCGCGCCGACGCCGATCCCGAGCGCGATCGGCGTGTCGAGGTGGAGCCGCCGCAGGTCGTTCGCGCGCGCGGCCAGCGTGAGGGAGGCCCACGCGCGCTGAAAAAACGGGGCCGCGCCGTAGCCAACGGCCGGGACCGCCAGCGCCAGGCTGAACCACCGCGCGGCCTCGGCGAGCGCGCCCGTCGCGCCCGAGTACAGCGCGAACGCGACCAGCATCGTGTTGCCGGCGAGTGCCCACGCGACGCCCATCCGCACGAGGAGGCGCCGCTCCGCGTTCGTCGCCCGCCCGGCCTCGGGACGCGACGGCCGGGCGGCGTACCCGAACCGCGCGAGCCACCGCCCGACGTCGCCGAGGCGGACGACCTGGGGGTCGACGGCGACGGTTAGTCGGGCCCGCGCGAGGTCGAGCCGAGCGGCGGCCACGCCCTCGACCTCGTACGGCAGCCGCTCGATGAGCCACACGCACGCCGCGCAGTGGACGCCGTCGACGTAGAGGTCGGTCTCCCGGAGCCCGTCGTCGAGCGGTCGGGCCTCGGCGAGCGCCCCTGCCCGGTCGAGCTCGGCGAGTACGAGCGCCTCGGGCGCCTGCGCCCGGCTGGCCGCCCTCACGGCAGGTGCGAGCGTGCGGAGCCGGTCGTACGTGGCGCCGTAGCCGGCCTCCGCCAGCGCCTCGCGCACGACGGCGCAGCCCGTGCAGCAGCAGGCCTCGCCCGCGCCGGTACAGGCCGGCCGCTTGCCGACCGGCAGCCCGCAATGCGCGCAGGGCGCGTCGGCGGCGACCTCGCGCCCTCTCGCCGGCACGGTCGGGGTCATCGGGCGTCGGTCGGGTCGGAGGCGGAGGTGTCGGCGGGCGCCGTCTCCACGAGCCGCGCGCCGCCGTCGGACCGCGCGGCGAGGACTGTGACGACCGCCGCGCTGATGCTCATCGCCAGCAGGAGGACGATGAAGGCCGGCCACGCGACGTGCGGCGGCACGAGCGGCGGGCGGCGGTCGCGGGAGGCAGGCGGCGTCATGCGGGAGGAGAAGGTGTCGGCCCCGGGCACACCCTGTCAGAGCCGGAGCGGTGTCGGGTGTGCCCGAGGGGCCGACGGTGCCCCATCAGGATCGCCCGGTGACCGGGCCGCCCTCGCCTGCCCTGCCCCACCGCCCGGGCCAGCGGGAGTCGACGCCGCGTGCGGGGGCAGCCCCTACACCGTGCCGACCTTCCACAGGCCGAGCTTGACCTGGAACACGCCGGCCACCTGCTCGGCCCGCGCCTTCGCCAGGTCGGCCCGCGGGCCCGCGAACCGGGCGTCGACGGTCCGGCGGAACCGGTCGAGCCACCGGTCGAAGTGCCGCCGCTCCAGCCCCACGAGCCGCGCGTGCGGGGCGAACGGCCGTCCGCGGTAGGCGCCCGTCTGAAACACGACCGACGACCAGAACGCGACCATCGTCGGGAGGTGGGCCGCCCAGTCGACGTCGCGGAAGAACGAGCCGAGGTCCGGGTCCTCCGCGATTCCCCCGTAGAAGGCGGCCACGAGGGCGCGGACGTCCGCCTCGGTCTCGATGTCGGTAGGCATGGCAGTTAGCGGTTCGGGCCGAGGACCGTGAACGGGGCCTCCTCGACGGTCCCGTCCGAGAACGTCAGGCGGACGACCGCCTCCGCCTCGGCACCGACGTCGAACGTCTCGCCCGGGATCGTGATGACGCCGTTGACGCGGGCCATCGCGCGGCCGGCGACGGGCACCGGCGGCGTCGCGCCGAGGCGGAACGACCCGCCCGCGGGCGACAGCAACTCGGCCTCGAACGTCGCGTCGGACGCCGTCTGGTTCCGCACGCGGAGCGTGACCCGGTTCGCCACGCGCCCGTCGGCCAGCTCGAGATAGGGCTCGCCGACGGCCCGGATCACGTCGACGTCGTAGGCGTGGCGCGTCGTGAGGGCGACGGTGAACACGGTCGCGACGGCGACGAGGAGGAGGCCGTACGTCGCCGTCCGCCCGCGGAACACGCGGGTCGTCTCGCCCTCGAGCGCGCGCTCCGACGTGTAGCGGATGAGCCCGCGCCGCAGGTCAAGCTGGTCCATGATCGCGTCGCAGGCGTCGATGCACTGGGTGCAGGCGACGCACTCCATCTGGAGCCCGTCGCGAATGTCGATGCCCGTCGGGCACGTCCGGACGCAGGCCCCGCAGTCGATGCAGTCGCCGAGCGGCGGGCGCTCGCCGGCCTTCTCCTCGGCGATCTTCTTCTTGCCGCGCCGGGCCCGCGGCTCGCCCCGGGTCGGGTCGTACGAGACGATGAGCGAGTCGGGGTCGAGCAGGACCGACTGGAACCGCGCGTACGGGCACGCGATGGTGCACATCTGCTCACGGAAGATCCCGAAGTCGAACAGGACGAGCCCGGTCGTGAGCGTCGCGAGCACGAAGTAGCCCCAGTGCTCCGTCGGCGGCCCCGTCATCCACTCGATGAGCCGGTCCCACGCGACGAAGTAGGCCGTGAACGTGTGGGCCAGGAGCGCCGAGACGACGACGTAGACGGCCCACTTGGCCCCCTTCCGCCACGCCTTGTCGAGCGTCCACGACCCCTCGTCGCGCCGAGCGCGGACGTGCTCCGGCCCCTCGATCCACCGCTCGACCGGCCGGTACAGGAACTCGAGGTAGACCGTCTGCGGACATCCCCACCCGCACCACACACGCCCGAGGAGCGCCGTGACGAGCGCGATCGCCACGAGCGCCGCGATGCCGACGAGGAGCAGGAGGAAGGTGTCGGTCGGGTAGAACGTGAACCCGACGAACGTGAACTCCCGCGCGGCGAGGTCGAGGAGCACCGCCGGCCGGCCGCCGATCCGGACGATCGGGAGCGCGACGAAGAACGCGATGAGCGCCCAGCCGACGACCAGCCGGCGCCGCCAGAACCGGCCCGTCGAGGGCGTCGGGTAGAGCCAGCGGCGCGAGCCGTCGTTGCGGAGCGTCGAGAGGACCTCCTCCGGCGAGTCGAGGATGCCGACCTCGGAGGCGGGGACGAAGGCGGACACGTGGGATTCAGGGGTCTTGGACCGGAAGGTCCCGGTGCATGCCGGCGGCGGAGGGCGGAGGTCCGCCCGCGTCGGGGCCGGCGAGTCGCGCGGCGGCGTGTGGGGGGAGCCCTTACCCGGTCGGGGCAGGGGGGGGCGGGCACGCCGCGGAACGCCCGCCCCTCGGCCGGCCGGCCTCGGGCTCGAGACGGAGAAGGCGGAGTCCGGAATTGCAACCCCTTGTGTTTCTTCCGTACATCCTTCCGTCGCACGTCCGCCGGTCGATGTTCTCGCTCATCCCCGAAGTGATCCCCCTGGTGTGCCAGGCGCTGATGGCCGGCATCGCCGGGGCCTACGTCCTGTCGATCCCTCGGAAGACGCGCTCGGCGTGGTGGCTCGTGGTCCTGTTCGGGGGGCAGGTGGCGTTCGCGGGGTCGTACCTCCTCGGCGTGATGTCGGCGGGGCACGAAGGGTGGGCCATCCGTTTCAACATCGGGCTGTACGCGGGCGTGGCGCTGGCGGCATTCGCGGCGGTCCGCGTGAGCTACACGTTCCTCGCGCGGCCCTTCCGCCGGGAGGAGCGGGTGGCGTCGTGGGCGCTGGGCGGGGCCCTCGCCGCGCTGCTCGGGCTCGCGCTGTACGCGGGCGTCGTCATCGAGGCCTCGCTGCTCACGCCGCTGCTCTACGGGTACGGCCTGTACCTCGTCGCCGCGACGCTGTGGGCGCTGGGCGTCCACGTCCGGCAGGTGCGCCGCTTTCGGGGCCTCGCCGCCGAGGCGTCGTCCCGCGCCGCCAGCCAGCGCCGCGGGGCCACGGGCCACGTGATGATGGCCGGGCTCGTGGGCGTCATGCTCTCGCTGTCGGTCCTCAACGCGCTCGCGACGGTCGGCGTGCTCCCGCTCGTGGCGATCCAGTACGGGTCGCTGCTGGTCGAGCTCGTGTACGTGGTCGGGCTCGTGGTCGCGTTCATCAACTACGCCCCGGAGCCGACGACCGTCCAGGCCAAGCTCGTCGGCGTCTCGCTGGGGGTTGTCCTCGGGCTGCTCGGCGTGACGAGCCTGACGCTCCTCCGGTCGGGTGAGATCGCCGAGGCGGCCCGCAACGCGATCCCGGCCGAAGCGGCCGTCCAGTTCTCTCCCGACGGCGCCGGGGGCTACCGCGTGCTCACCGAGGCTGCCTCGGTCGCGCCGCCGGCGGGCGCGCGGCGCCTCGAGCCCGTGCCCCGGGAGGCCGGACGGACGTGGGGCGAGGCCATGGTCGAGCTCCCGTTCGCGTTCCGGATCGGCGGCGAGGCGCACCGCTCCCTCTCGTTGTCGCGCGTGCCGTACCTCGCCTTCGACGCTCCCGAGCCGTGCAGCGAGGTGTGCGTCGGCGTGAACCGGGCCCCGTCGCCCGACCACCCCATGGTCCTCGCCTACGTCGGCAGCGCCGACTACTCGGCCACCGACTGGCCAGCCGTGACGGCGTCGGCCGACCGCCTCGACGTGGTCTGGACGGTCGCCGGCCTCGACGGCCGGGCCTCCGAGCACCGCGCGACGCTCTGGGCGGACGGGACCGTCGAGATCGCCTACCGGGGCGAGGCGCAGCGCCCGCGGATCGGCTCGGCCGGGCTCCACCCCGGCGGTACGAGCCATGTCGCGGCGTCCTTCGCCGAGGCTGTGCCCCCGTCGGTCGCGGCGGGCGCCGCGCTCGTCGACCCGTACGGCGCGCGGTTCGCGGCGCTCGCCCACCTCCGGACAGCCCGCGTGCTCCCGATCGTGTTCGGCGCCGCGGGCTTCGTCCTCGTCCTGGTGCCGCTGTTCCTGCGGCGCGGCGTGCTCGGCCCGCTGGCGGCCCTCCTCGACGGCGTCGAGCGGGTCGACCGCGGCGACCGCGACGTCCACGTCGACCCGGGCGCGAACGACGAGTTCGGGACGCTCACGCGCCGGTTCAACACGATGACGGCCTCGCTCGGGACGGCCGAGGACCGGCTCCGCCAGTATGCCGGGGAACTGGAAGAGCGGGTCGCCGAGCGGACGCGGGAGTTGGAGTCGGCCAACGCCGACCTCGCCGAGAAGCACGACGCCCTGGAGGCCTCGCTCGCCGAGCTCCACGCGGCGCAGGATCGGCTCGTGCAAGCCGAGAAGCTGGCGTCGCTGGGGCGCCTCACGGCGGGGATCGCCCACGAGATCAAGAACCCGCTCAACTTCGTGACCAACTTCGCCGGGCTGGCCCAGGAAGCCGTCGGTGACCTCCGCGCGGCGCTCCTCGACGGCGACCTCGACGAGGCCCAGGCGCTCCTCGGTGATCTCGCCTTCAACGCGGAGCGGATCGAGCACCACGGCCGGCGGGCCGATCGGATCGTGCAGGGCATGCAGCTCCACGCGCGCGGGTCCAGCGGCGAGCGCGTCGCGAGCGAGCTCAACGACCTGCTCCGGCTCGCGGCCGAGGGCGCGGTCCGGACCCACGCGGCCCGCGTCGGCGGCGACGGGCTGGCGCCCATCGACCTCGACCTGGGCCCCGACGTCGGGGCGGTGCTGGTGGTGCCGGAGGGCGTGCTGCAGGTGGCCGCGAGCCTGCTCGACAACGCGCTCTACGCGACGGCCGAGGCGGGGGCCGCCACGCCCGTCCGCCTGTCGTCGAGGCGAACGGACGGCGTCGTCGAGGTCCGCGTGAGCGACGGCGGGCCGGGCATGGACGCCGACACGCTCGCCCGGCTGTTCGAGCCGTTCTTCACCACGAAGTCGCCCGGCGAGGGGACCGGCCTCGGCCTCTCGCTCGCCTACGACATCGTGACGGCCGGGCACGGCGGCCAGATCGAGGTCGACAGCCGACCGGGCGCGGGGACCACGGTGACGGTCCGCCTCCCGGCCGGCGGGTAGGGGCCCTCCGCCTCGGCGCCGAGGCGGCGACGGCCGTGGCTAGAGCGTGACGGGGACGAGGTCGCCCTGGGGCTCCTTCGGGTTGGGCGGGTCCGTCCCCTGGAGCGAGTAGACGTAGGCCAGGACCTGCGCTCGCTCCTCCTCGCCGAGCTGGTCCTGCATCGGCGGCATCCCCTTCTCGGGGAAGCCCTCCGCGATGGAGGTCCAGACCTCGGCCGGTGCCGCACCGTGGATCCAGTGCTCGTCGGTGAGGTTCGGGCCGATGGTGCCCTCGCCGTTCTGGCCGTGGCAGGCGGCACAGATGGCGGTGAAGGTCGCGGCGCCGGCCTCCGCCATCGCGGCGTCGGTCGCGTACTCGCGGAGCGCGCCCTCGTCCGTCTTGAAGGCCGGCCCGGTCGAGGCGTACTCCAGGCGGACCTGCTCCAGCCGCTCGCCGGCCTCGGCGAAGTCGTCGCCGTAATCGTCGATCCAGTCGAACACGTGGACGCCGAGCATGTAGACCGGCGCGAACAGGATGCCCGCCCAGAACAGGGCGACCCACCAGCCCGGCATCGGGTTGTCGTACTCGCGGATCCCGTCGTAGGTGTGGCCCTGGATCACGCGGTCGACTGTCCCCTCGCCGACGGCCGGCTCGGGGAGAGCCGGCTCGGCCGGGTCGCGGAGTGGGGACTCCGGGTCGGGGACGGTTTGGCTCGGGTCGTTGTCGCCCGCGGCGGAAGGGGGGAGCGGGGCGTCAGGCATCGTCACGGGGGAAGAACTCGGGGGCGTCGTCGAGCGGCTGGCGTTTGATCGCGTCGCGCGTCGACTTCGTGAGGGTGAGCGCGTAGGCCACGACGAGCACGAAGGCCACGACGAAGGCCACGACGGCGACCTCGGCGGCGGCGCCCGTCTCGAGCGCGCGGATGGCGTCTTTCCACATGGCGGTGTCGGCTAGGGTGCGGTGTCGGTGGCCGGCGTCGGCGGCGGACCGATCTCCATGTCGGTCTCGGGGTTCGGGTCCTCGCGGACCTCCGGGCCCTCGCCCTCACCGAACGTGGTCTCGTAGATCTCCTGGACCTCGTGGGCCTCGAGGTCGCCCTCGGCCCGCGTCCGCTCGGCGTCGATGGCCCGGGCGCGGTCGACGCCGAGGCGCTGGAGGTAGGCCACGAGGGCTGTGATCTCGCGGTCGGCGAGGCGCTCGGGGCCGCCCTGCGCGGCGACGCCGGCCGCGATCGTGTCGGCCTGGGCGCGGGCGTCGGCGACGGCCGAGGCGATCTGGGCGTCGGTGTAGGGAACGCCGAGGCGGCGGAGCCCGCGCATCTTGCCCGGGAGATCGTCGAGCGAGACGGGCGTCGTGAGGAGGTGGGGGTAGCGCGGCATGATCGAGCGGGGGCTCGTGCTCCGCGGGTCCTCCATGTGGCGGACGTGCCAGAGGTCGGGGTACTTCCCGCCGAGGCGGGCGAGGTCGGGGCCGGTCCGCTTCGAGCCCCACAGGTGCGGCGTCTCGTAGGCGCCCTCGCCGGCGACGGAGTACGGCCCGTACCGCATCTCCTCGTCCTGGAACGGCCGGACCTGCTGGCTGTGGCAGTTGTTGCAGCCCTCGGCGATGTAGAGGTCGCGGCCGGCCAGCTCCAGCGGCGAGTACGGCTCGAGCGTCTCGATGGGCTCGACGGCCCCGCCGACGAGGAAGATCGGGGCGAACTCGACGACGGTCCCCACGAGGATGGCCAGCGTCGTCAGGACGGTGAACACGAGGGGCCAGCCTTCGAGGCGGCGGTGGGCGCCGTTGGCGCGGAAGAAGCGCTTCATCGGGGGCTAGGCGAGGGCGGGGGCGGGCGTGTTCTGGCCGTCGCCCCGCGCGCCGAGGCGCGGGACGGCGACGGCCGGGTCCGGGAGGTCCTTCGGCGCGCGGCGGATGGTCGCGAACAGGTTCCAGATCATGAGCACCACGCCCAGCAGGTACATCGTCCCGCCGATCAGCCGGACCCAGTACATCGGGCGGACCTGGATGACGGTCTCGACGAAGTCGGGGTAGAGCAGCCGGCCGGCGTCGTCGAAGGCCCGCCACATCAGGCCCTGCGTGATGCCCGACGTGTACATCGCGAGGACGTAGAGCAGGATGCCGACCGTCCCGATCCAGAAGTGCCAGGTCGCCAGCTTCTGGCTCCACAGCGGGCGCCGCCACAGGCGCGGGACGAGCCAGTAGATCATCCCGAAGGTCATGAACCCGTTCCACCCGAGCGCGCCCGAGTGGACGTGGGCGATGTTCCAGTCGGTGTAGTGGCTGAGCGCGTTGACCGTCTTGATCGAGAGCATCGGGCCCTCGAAGGTGGCCATCCCGTAGAACGTGATGCCGACGACGAACATCTTGAGGACCACGCTGTCGCGGAGCTTGTGCCACGCGCCGCGGAGCGTGAACAGGCCGTTGATCATGCCGCCCCACGACGGCATCCACAGCATCACGCTGAACACCATGCCCAGCGTCGCCGCCCACTCGGGGACCGACGTGTAGTTCAGGTGGTGCGGCCCGGCCCAGATGTAGATGAACACCAGGCTCCAGAAGTGGACGATCGAGAGCCGGTACGAGAACACCGGCCGCTCGGCCGCCTTCGGGAGGAAGTAGTACATCAGCCCGAGGAACGGCGTCGTCAGGAAGAAGGCGACGGCGTTGTGGCCGTACCACCACTGGATGAGCGCGTCCTGGACCCCCTTGTAGATCGGGTAGCTCTTGGTGAGCGAGATCGGGAGCGCGAGGCTGTTCCCGATGTGGAGCACCGCGACCGTCACGATCGTCGCGATGTAGAACCACAGCGCGACGTACATGTGCTTCTCCCGCCGCCGCGCGAGCGTCCCGAAGAAGTTGACGGCGAACACGACCCACACCACGGCGATCGCGATGTCGATGGGCCACTCGAGCTCGGCGTACTCCTTCGACGTCGTGATCCCGAGCGGGAGCGTGATGGCCGCCGCGACGATGATGGCCTGCCAGCCCCAGAAGTGGAACCGGCTCATCCCGTCGGAGAACATCCGCGCCTTGCACAGCCGCTGCGTGCTGTAGTAGATGGCCGCGAAGATGGCGTTGCCGGCGAAGGCGAAGATGACCGCGTTCGTGTGGAGCGGGCGGAGCCGGCCGAACGAGAGGTACTCGCCGAGGTTGGCCTCGGGGAACGGGAGCTGGAGCGCGATGAGCGCGCCGACGGCCATCCCGATGAACCCCCAGAGCGAGGTCGCGAGGACGAACCAGCGGACGATCTGGTCGTCGTACGTGAACACCTCGAACCGCGACGCCCCCTCGGCGGAGGCGACGGTCGTGGCGGGCGGCGTGAGCGTGTCGGCCATGGGCGGGCGTGGGGCGGTCGGGACGGACCCAAGAGACCGACGGCCCCGCCCGTCCCGTGACGGTCCCCCGCGACGCGCTCGGCCGGGCGCTCCCGGCGCCCCGTGTAGGGGCGCCCCCTACGGATGGCCGACGGCATCGGGAACGCTCCGCCCCGTCCGGTCGCCGCGCCCCGCTGGCGGCAGGACGAGGCCTCGCCCATGTTGGAGCCGTCACTCTCCGCCAACGCCATGACGCTCAACATGGGCCGTACCGACCGCCGGCTCCGCGCGGTCGCCGCCATCCTCCTCGTCGCGCTCGTCCTGTTCGTCACCGACGGCGCGCTCGACTGGGTCCTCGGGGCCGTCGCCGTCGTCCTCGGCGTGACCGCGGCCGTCGGGACGTGCCCGGCCTACCTCCCGTTCGGGATCTCGACGCGCGACCGGACGGTCGCCTAACCGACGACGGCCGGGGCCGCTCTGGAAGCGGCCCCGGTGCCCTCAACCGGCCGAGGCCCGGAGCACGTCGCGGACCGTGAGGATCCCGGCGAGCGCCCCGTCCTCGTCGACCACGAGGAGGCTCGATACCTCGGCCTCGACCATCTGGCGGGACGCCTCCGCCAGCGGCACGTCGAGGCCGACGGTCTGGAGGTCCGTCGTCATGAGGTCGGCGGCCGTGCGCGCGAGCGTGTCGACGTCGCGGTGCGTCTCGGCGGGCGTGTCGAGGAACGGGCTGATGGCGGCGAGCACGTCGCGGTCGGAGACGACGCCGACGGGCCGCCCGTCCTCGACGACGGGGACGTGGTGGAACCGGCGGCTCCGGAAGAGCGCCCGGATCTCGATGAGGCCCGCCTCGGGGGCGACGGCGGCGGGGTCCGGGGTCATCCAGTCGGCGACGGTCATGGGGGCGGTGGCGGTGCGGGCGGTCATCGGATCGGGGGAGAGGTGGGGAGACGGCCCAGCCCGACCCGCGCTTGGCGGGCCTCGACGGGGCCGAACGGGGTCGTGATGGGGCGACCGGCGCGGTCCGGGGGCGGCTCGTCCTCCGGCGCGACCTCGGCGACGTCGCGGAGCGGGCGCCGCGGGGTCCCGCCCTCCTCGACGGGCCGCCCGAGGCGGAAGAGGAGCTGCGGGTACCCCCCGCCGACGACGGCGGCCAACCGCCGACGCCAGCCGCCGTTCACCTCGATCGGCTCGTTGGCGTACGACACGGCGAGGCCTCGATCCGCCGCGACCAGGAGCATCTCGCCGAGGGCGAGACCGGCGGCCAGCCACGCGCTCGGCGTGTCGGTCTCGGTCCCGAGCACGGCCACGGCCGGGGCGTTCTCGATCAGCCGAGCCTTGTGGCGGGCCACGGCCGCCGCCGGCGTGCGGACGTCGGCGCGGCGGTCCCACGGCCCCTGGTCCCCGTCGCGGACGCCGTCGGGGCGCGGGTCGCCGTCGGGCCGGAGCCACGCGCGGACGTCGGCGACGACGCCGGAGTCCTGGGCCTGGACGCGGACGGCCTCGTCGACCAGCCGCGCCACCATCTCCTTGTCGTCCGGGGTCGTGAGGAGGCGCAGCCACGCGTCGTCCTGCGCGACGGCGCCCATCAGGGCCGCGGCGAGGTCGTCGGGGATCGGCTCGTCGGCGAGGGCGCGGCGGTGCGTGTGGCGGAGCGCGATGGCCCGGAAGAGGCGGTCGTCGGCCGGAGGCGCGGCGGGCTCGAACGTGACGCGCGCGAGGAGGTCGAGGTCGTCGGCCTGGGGGAACGGCTCGATGAGGGCGCGGAGGCCGTGGTGGAGGGCCGCCACGCGGAGGACGGCGAGCGCGGCGCCGCAGCTCACGGTCAGCTCCCGGCCGTGCGGGTCGAGGGCCGGCAGCTGGCGGCGGCGGTCGGCGCGGAGCTCGACGGCGTCGCCGGCGATCCGGAACGCCCACGGCTGCGTGTTGAGGACGCTCGGCGCGTGGCGCGTGGCGTCGAGGATGGCGAGGAGCCGGTCGCGGTCGGTCATCGGTTCGGCGGCTAGCGGACGGTGAGGACGGGGCAGTGGAGCCGTCGGAGCGCGGCCTCGGTCACGCTCCCGAACACGGCGTGGGCCAGCCCGCGTCGGCCGTGCGTGCCCATCACGACGGCCCCGGCGCCGAGCGCCTCGGCGCGGCGGGCGATGGCCTCGGCCGGGTCGCCGTGCGCGACGCACGTGCCGACGGCGTCGGCGCCCGCGTCGGCCGCGAACGCGCGGAGGTCGGCCTCGGCGGGTTCGTCGGGCGGCGGCGCCACGGCGAGGCTCCCCGCGACCGCGAGGGCCGTCTCGCCGACGGCGTCCATCACGAACACGGTCTCGATCTCGGCGCCGGTCAGCTCGGCCAGCGCCACGCCGACGGCGACGGCGCGGCCGCTCTGCGCCGAGAAGTCGACGGGGACGAGGACGGGCCGGCCGGGGCCGGGCAGCCGTGCCGTCGCCTCGTTCGGAACGACGAGGACCGGGCACGCCGACTGGCGGACGGCCGCCTCGGCCACGCTCCCGAGGCGGAACCGCTGGAGCCCGCGCCGGCCGTGCGTCCCCAGCACGAGCGTCGCCGCGCCGACGCGCTCGGCGTAGGCCACGACGGCCGCGGCCGCGTCGGACCGGGTGGTGACTTCGACGTGCGGCGCCAGCTCGGCGAACGCCCCGTCGCCGAGGGCGCAGTCGACGTACAGCTCGACGATGGCGCCCGCGGCCTCGATGGCGACCTCGGACTCGCCGCTGAGCATGGGGAGGACCGTGACGAGGTGGAGCGGACCGGTGGTCCGGGCGGCGAGCTCGGCGGCCGCGACGAGCGCGGGCTCGGAGGCCGGGTCGAGGTCGAGGGCGCAGACGACGGGGGCGAAGGCGGTCATGGGGTCGGAGGCAGACGACGGCAACCTCCCTCACGCCCCTCGTTCCTCCTGCCGGGCCGGTCGCCGTCTCCAGCCCGGGGCCGCGCCCGAGTCCGCGTGGGGCCTCCCCCTACGCGGCGGCGCGCACCGGAAACAGCAGCTCGCGGACCTGCCGGGCCGCGGCCACGTCGGCGGTCGAGCCGCCCCGCGCGCCGGCCCAGGTCGGCGTCGCCTCGATCTCGACGGTCCACAGGACGCGCCCGCCGTCGAGCGCGCGTCGCCGTGGCCCGTTGGCTGCTGCCGCCCGGCAGATGCGGACGAGCGTCGTCCCGCTGGCGGTCGCCTCCGCGACGGCGTCGAGGTCCTGGATGGGCGGCGGCTCGACGAGGACGACGGCGTGCCCGTCGGGCAGGAGCTCGCGGGCGCCCCGCACCAGCGCCGGCACGTCGCGGCCGACGGCGAGCGCGAGGGCCTCGGCCCGTCCGTAGAGCGAGACGACGCGCTCGACCTCGGCGAGCGCCTGGGCCGACCCGGCCGGGTCGGTCGCGCCTACGGCCACGTGCGCCACGGCCGCCAGCCGTGCCGCGATGGTCTCGGCGAGCGGCCCCGTGCCCACCACGAGCGCCGCCCGCTCCTCTGGGACCGCGGCGATCATGTCGCCTCCGTCCCGAGGTCGCACACCTCCGGCCGCGCGGCGAGGAGGGCAGCCGCGGCCGCCAGCACGTCGGGCGTCTCGGCCTCGACGAGCGCCACGAGGCACCCGCGGATGGCCTCGACCGAGGTCACCACGAGGGCTGTCTGGCGGAGGGCGTTGACGGCGGCGACGGGGTCGGCGCCGGGCAGGAGGTCGAAGGCGAGGGTCGCGGTCACGGTGGGAGCAGGAAGGCCGTCCCAGGATCGCGCCCGCCCCGGCGCCCTCACGAACGGCGTCGGCGCACGCCTCTGCCGGGGCAGCCCCCACAGGAGATTCCTGACCGCTGCCGGCGTCCGGGAGTCGCCCGAGGCGGGCGGAGCCGGTCCACCGCGGTGCCTCCGCTCCGATCGGGGCGAGCAAGACCGTGCGACCCCGTCCTATGGGAGGTCGGGGACGTCGCAGAACGGCACGAGCCAGCCTCCGGCCACTCGCCCGATCACCTGATCGCGACCCCGCTCGGTCCCTAGTCCGCCCGGTTGTCCTCGACCCAGCGGACGGCGTGGGCGATGAGCTCGGTCGAGTTCGTGAGCCCCAACTTCGTCTTGATCCGGGCCCGGTAGCTCTCGACGGTCTTGACCGAGAGGTGGAGGCGCTCGGCGACCTCCTTCGTCTCGACGCCCCGCCCGGTCATCTCGAACACCTCGAGCTCGCGGTCGGAGAGCACCTCCAGCGGCGACGCCATCGGGTCGCGCCCGGCGGCGGCGCCGAACAGCATCTTGTCCTTGACGTCCTCGGACAGGAAGATGCCCCCGCGGAGGACGGTCCGGACGGCCTCGACGATCTTCTCGCCGGCCTCCAGCTTGGAGACGTAGCCCTTGGCGCCGGCGCGGACGGCGCGCTCGGCGTAGAGGCTCTCGTCGTGGCGCGAGACGACGAGCGTCCGGGTCTGGGGCCGGATCGTCTGGAGGTGCTTCACCAACTCGATCCCGCCCATCCCCGGCAACGAGAGGTCGACGACGACGAGGTCCGGATCGAGCCGGTCGACCACGTCGAGGGCCTCCTCGGCGTCGGCGGCCTGGCCCACGATCTCGAAGTCGGGCTCGTCGTCGAGCGTCATAGCGAGGCCCGTGCGGAGGAGCGGGTGGTCGTCGACGAGGAGGATCTTGGTGGAGAGGCTCATCTCAGGCGGTTCGGGAGGGATCGGAGGGGAGCGGGCCGTCGTGGCGGATCGTGCAGGTCACGACGGTCCCGCCGTCGGGCCCGGGGCGGACGTCGAGCTCGCCGCCGGCCACGCGCGCCCGGTAGTGCATGATCCGGACGCCCATGCCGCGGTCGTCGTGGGGGCGGACGGGCGCGTCGGGCGTACCGCCGGCCTGCGCGGCCTCGATGCCGACCCCGTCATCCTCGACGCGGAGGCGCGTCTGGCGATCCCCGCCGGCGAGCGCCACGACGACGTGGCGGGCGCGGCCGTGGCGGGCCGCGTTCGAGACGGCCTCCTGGGCGATCCGGTAGAGGTGCGTGGCCGTCGTGGCGGGAAGCGTGGGGTCGCTGCCGGTCCGCTCGACGCGGCAGTCGAGGCCGAGGAGGCGGCCGGCGTGATCCGCCAGCCGCTCGAGCGCGTCGGCCAGGCCGCCGGCCTCGACGTCGACGGGGACGAGGCCGCGGGCGATGGCGCGGGCGTAGCCGTCGGCCTCGTCGAGGAGCGTCACGAGCTCGTCGGCGAGGGGGGCCTCGGCGCTGTCCTCGGCCCGGAGCCGCTTCGCGAGGCGCCGGGCGCGGAGGCCGGTCCCGGTGAGCATCTGGCCGAGCCCGTCGTGGAGGTCCTGCCCGATCCGCCGCCGCTCGTCCTCCGCCGTCCGGAGCACGACCCGCTCGAGCTCCCGCCGCTCCGAGATGTCGCGGACGAGCCCGACGAAGATCTGGCGCCCGTCCGGCAGCCGGACGTCGTTGACGGCGAGGTCCATCGGGAACGTCTCGCCCGATTTCCGCCGCCCGACGACCTCCCGCCCGATCCCGATGATCCGGCGGCGGCCGGTCTCGTGGTAGGCCCGGATGTAGCCCTCGTGCTCGGAGTGGTACGGCTCCGGCATCAGCATGTCGATCCGCTGGCCCACCACCTCGTCGCGGGCGTAGCCGAACGTCCGCTCGGCGGCCGGGTTGAACCGCTCGATCCACCCCTCGGCGTCGATCGTGATGACGGCGTCGACGGTCGACTCGAAGATGGCCGCCAGCGCGGCGCTCTCGGTGGGGTCGGGGGAGGGCGGGGGCACGGCGGAGAGCTCGGGGACGCCCCAATATCCGGCGGCCCGTCTCCCTCCGCGTGGGTCATCCGCCGGCCGTCGCGAGAACGTCGTCGATGGGCCGACGGGGCGTGCCGGGCGTCTCGACGGGCGTGCCGAGG
This sequence comes from Rubrivirga marina, assembly GCF_002283365.1. Lineage (NCBI taxonomy): Bacteria > Pseudomonadati > Rhodothermota > Rhodothermia > Rhodothermales > Rubricoccaceae > Rubrivirga > Rubrivirga marina. The sequence goes on from NZ_MQWD01000001.1 coordinate 1,309,792, forward strand.
CGGAGCACGACCTGCGCGTGGCCCACGCCCGCAACGGCCGAGACCTCGGGCCGCAGGTCGTCCACCTCGGTCGGCTGGTTGAAGTAGCTCGCGGCGAGGCCGTGCGCGGCGCCGAGCAGGAGGACGTGCTGGAGCGCGGCGCCGGCGAGGGCCCACGCGGCCCGGTCGTCGGCGTCGGTGGCGACGACGAGGAGCGCGGGGGCGCCGGCCACGAGCGCCCGGGTCTCGGCGATGGCGAAGCGCGGGTCGGCGTGGAGGTGGCCCATCCGGCCCCACCCGCCCCACGGCACGTCGGCGACGCCGTCGGGGCGGTCGTCGCCAGCGCCCCGGGCCCAGGCCCCGATCTCCTCCAGCGACTCGTGATCGCTCTGGGCACGGATCGCGCGCCCGACGAGGTCGGCCAGGGCCGCCTTGTCGGCGTCGGCCGTCAGGACGTGGAGGCGGGCCCCCTCGGCCTCGGAGGCCCCGTGGAGCCGGGCGAGGAGCCCGACCGGGACCTCGAGGTCGGCGTAGGGCGCCCGGTTCGTGTGGCGCGCTTTGATGGCCCGGAAGAGCGTCTCCTCCGACGCCGTCGGCGGCGCGTGGCCCGTCAGGCGAAGCGTCCCGACGAGGTCCGGGGCGTCGTCCGGCCCGGCGACCTCCACGGCGACGGTCTCGCCGTAGTGGCGGGCCGCCAGCCGGAGCGTGAAGAGGGCGGCCCCGCACGACACGACGGCCTCCCGCCCCTCGGGGTCGACGGCCGCCAGCACCCGTGACCGGTCGACGAAGACGGACACCCTGTCGCCGTCGACGCGGAACCGCCACGGCTGCGTGTTGAGCACGCTCGGGGCCTGGACGGCCCACCGGAGCATGGCCGTGAGCCGCTCGTCGGGTCGAGCGTCGGCGGGGACGTCGGCGTCGGTGACGGCGCGCGGGGCGACGGACGAGGGGAGCGTGGGGCGGCGGGCGATGTTCATGGGAGTGTCAATTCGCGGCGACGAGGGTGAACGTGACCGGCACGGCGTAGCGGACGCGGACGGGCCGCCCGCGCTGCTGGCCGGGGGTGAAGCGGCTCTCCGTGACTGCCTTCAGCGCCGCTTCCGTCAGCAGTGGGTTCGGCGTGCGGAGGACGACGGGGTCGATGACGTTCCCCCGCTCGTCGACGACGAACTGGACGACGACCTGCCCCTCGACGCCGGCGCGGATCGCCAGCTCGGGGTAGACCAGCCGGCTCTGCAGGCCGGCCAGCCCGCCGATCAGTTCGGGCTGCACCTCGGCGACCTCGAAGATCTCGGGCTCGGTCGGCTCGGGATCCGGCGGGGGCGGCGGCG